>JAISZE010000018.1 GCA_031269405.1 Treponema sp.
GTTTTAACCTTTTTTGTCCTTTTTGCCCCTAGTTTTTGGGGTAAATATTTTATTTGGTAAAGTGAATAATTTATTTACCAAACTAAATAAAAAGTTTAGGAACAAAAAGGGTAATGGGAAGGTGGCAGGTTCGAGTCCTGTATCTCTCAACAATAAAATTCTGTGCAGGCAAACAAACGTTTATCGGAACAGGCGATCGCTATACTCAGAGAGGCTATAGAGGACGCAGGGGGGAACGAGGTTTTCGCTCTTGGGTACTTGGATGAAAGCGGCGGAGTCGCAAGGATAAGGATCGTCGCCAGAGGGAACGAGGTCTCCGTCCCGGCTTTGCAGGATAAGCTTGAAAACGCGGATGTGCTCATTCACAACCATCCTTCGGGCTTCCTGAGCCCGAGCGATAACGACATGGCTATAGCGTCCCGGGCTGCGGAAGGCGGCGCCGGTTTCTTTATCGTTGATAACAGGGTCGAGAGGGTGTACGCCGTGGCGGAACCAGCCAGGCGCCGGAAGCGGAAAAAGCTCGATCCCCTGGCAATAACCAGAGCCCTCGAAGAAGGCGGCGCCATTGCCGTGAGGCTTCAGGCCTATGAAACCAGGCAGTCCCAACTGGACCTGATGCAGCTTGTCATAAAGGCTTTCAACGAAGATGCTATAGCCGCGGCGGAAGCAGGGACAGGGGTAGGCAAATCCTTCGCTTATCTTCTCCCTGCATTGCACTATGCTGAAGAAAACGAAGAACGCATCGTCATATCCACTGCCACTATTACCCTTCAGCAGCAGCTCTATGAGAAAGACATTCCCCTGGTGGCCGGGGCTCTGGGGGGCAAAGTAAAAACCGTCCTAATTAAGGGCCGCGGGAATTACCTTTGTCTGAGACGCCTTGAAGACGCCCTCAGGGAGCCTTCCCTTGACGAAGGCGAAAACGAAACCGTCGACACCATAGCCCGCTGGGCTGAAACAACCGCAACCGGCTGCCGTTCGGATCTTTCGTTTTTGCCTGCCGAAGGGATCTGGTCCCGGGTCTGTTCCGAAGCGGATACCTGTTTGGGCTTACGCTGCCCTGAGAGGGAAAAATGCTTTGTCTTCGTCTTGCGGCGCGAAGCTGCGGACGCGAAGATACTTATCGTAAACCACCACCTGCTCTTTGCAGATCTTGCGGCCAGGCGGGAAGGCGCGGGGTATGACAATACTGTCGTGCTTCCCCCTTACAGCAGGGTAGTTATCGACGAGGCCCATACTATAGAGGATGCGGCTACGTCCTTTTTCTCCGCCGAATTCAGCCGCCTTGGCATATACCGCCAGCTTGGGCGGCTCTACCGGAAACGGGCCCGCTGGAGCGGCGGCGGGGCCGTTAAATCCGGCCTCCTGGTACGCCTTATGGGGATACTGCCCGGAAACCCTGTATCCGGAACAGACGGGGAAGACAGGGAGGATCGCGTTGCAGGGGTAATCGACAAAATCAGGGAAGCCGCGGATGATCTGGACGAAGCGGCCCTGGGGATCTGCGGTCGTGAAGGGGTTTTCAGGCTAACGCCCCAAAGGGACGACGCCATCAAGGCGGTTCTTGCGCCGCTTTTTATTGCCCTTCGGAAGCAGATCAATTTCCTGGGTGGCATGATCCGGGAAATGCTCGAACTGGTTCCTGACACTACCGCGGAAGAAGGGACAGTGTGGGAAGTCAGATCCATACTCAGGCGGCTGGATTCTGTAGGGAACTGCTGCACTTCCTTTCTTGAATACCGGGAAAACTCCGATAGTGTGATGTGGATTGAGAAGCGCCAGTCCCGGCAGGATCCTTGGGCCGGGTTTACTGTTACCCCCCTGGATGTGGCGCTTAGCCTCAGGGAATCCCTTTTCGATCCCAATAAAACTGTGATCTGTGTATCCGCAACCCTGACTGCAGGAAGCGGCGCCGGGGAAGCGTCCTTTTGGTACTGGAAAAACCGTTCCGGCTTGGGGCTGGTAGAGAACAGGGAACTGCTCACAGGGATTTTCCCTTCCCCTTTCCCCTATCAATCCTCGGTGTTGCTGGCTGTTCCCTCTGACGCCCCGCTGCCGGCTGATCCGGGATTCGGTGTTTTTGTCGATACCGCTGCGGGAGCCCTGGCGGAAACTTCAGGGGGTTCGGCTCTCATCCTTTTTACCTCATATCTGGCCTTGCAAAGCGCCTGGGAAAAGGCGAAACCTCTGCTGGAAAACCAGGGTATACGGGTGCTCAAGCAGGGCGATGATGACCGGGCCCGCCTGCTTTCAACCTTTCTTGCTGACGAGAGCAGCGTGCTTTTCGCCACCGATTCCTTCTGGGAAGGAGTTGACGCCCCTGGGGACACGCTGCGTCTGGTAATACTTTGCCGGCTTCCCTTTAGAACTCCCAGCGACCCGGTATTCGAAGCCCGCTGTGAACGGGTTGAACAGGAAGGGGGCAACGCGTTTATGGATCTCTCCCTTCCCGAGGCGGTGATGAAATTCAAACAGGGCTTTGGCCGCCTGATGAGGCGTTCCAGCGATCACGGGGTAGTGGCGGTCCTGGACGGCAGGGTCCTGAAAAAGCGCTACGGCAGGACCTTTCTGGATTCCCTGCCGCAAACCAAAACCTGTTACGGGGACTTTAAGACGGTTCTGCGCAAGACCGAAGAATTTTTATTCCCCTGAATAGCGCCAGATCCGCCGGCCAGGTCCGGAGGGGACCCCCCGGACATGCTAGACGGTCGTCTCCTTCTTTTACAGACGCCCTGGCGTCGCCATTACCGGTATGACGCCGTGCGCCTGCCCGGCACTTTATGTTGATGATGTTTTTACCCAGTTAATCTTCCACCCAGGAGGGCTAAACTTGACCCGCATTTTTTGTGAATTACCGGGGGCGGGAAAAATTCTGTGAAAAACATTTGGAATTCCCCGCCGAAGCGTACCGGAGGTAGCGGAGGCGGACTCTACAAGCGTTTTTCACGGGGTTTTTCCCGCCCACGGGCTGTCAAGAAAGTTATTTGCGGGTCAAGTTTAGTGTCTACCGCGGCGCCCTGGTCCACTCGGTTTCCCTTGAGGAACCGGGGAGAAGATCGACCAGAAGATTCCCTTCAACCTTCGCTTCTGTAGAAATTTTTACACCCCGCAGGTGGGCACCACCGGAATAAAGGTAGAGTTCCCAGGTCATAGGGCCCGCTTCGGCGGTGAGCTGCCTGGCTACTCCGTAAGGCAGGGGATAATAATAACGTTCGGTATTAGGCGAATTCTGGCGTACCTTGAGCATGTTGTTTTCGATAGTGTAGGTCAGGTTCATCTGGGCCCCTGAGGAAAAAAAGGCTATCCCTCTGCCCCCCTGCTGGAGGCGTATCATTTCTACGCCCGATTCTCCCCGCCAGGTACCGGTTATGTCCTTTTCGGTGATAGGTTCCGGATTGGCGCCGGGCCCGCCGGTATCCGTCCCGTCCCGGACCCTGGCGGTCTGAACCGGAAGATTGAAGATGCTTTCCACCAGGGACCGGGCTTTTAACGCCAGATCGCTCGCGGTCCGGTGTACTGTGGTGGAACTGACTGTTTCGCCTGTCAGGGTATTGTGAATTTCCAGGGTGAAGATACGGCCGTCCGGTTCCATGTAGATGCTGCCTGACGCCACATAATCCGGCGCCCTGGTCCAGGACGCAGGCAGACTGCTGTTCTCCGAACCGGCAGGAGGCAGGGAATTATCGAAATAGTTTACCACATCCCCAAAATCGCTAAGATAGGACTGGACAAGGGACTCTACGAACCTGATCTCTTCTATGCCGATACCTTTTGTATAGAAAGGACTGAACCTTATAACCGGTTTAGCTTCCTGGGAGTGCACGAGGAAAGGAAAAAAAAACGCCGTTAAAAGAGGCACAAGTCTTTTTTTCATTCTTTACTAGTAACAATATCGCATTTTTTGACCGAATTCAATAAAATGCACTAAAATACGCCTGCATCCCGAAAGGCCGCTGTGTTTCATCAGTTCAGGCTTCTTCGGAATTCCCGCTCCGTTTCGCGCTTTACGTCCCTTTCCCGTATGTCAGCCCGTTTGTCGTACATCTTTTTCCCCTTACAGAGCCCGAGCTCCACTTTGACCCGGCCTTTTTTAAAATAGAACGAAAGAGGAATGAGGGTATAACCTTTTTCCTCGGTTTTCCGTGCGATCCGCTTGATCTCGTCCCTATGGAGGAGGAGCCGCTTTTTGCGGTCCGGGTCATGGTTAAAGACAGAGGAAAAAGGATTTTCCGCAATCCTGAGGGATCTGATCCAGACTTCTCCGTCAATGACTTCAGCCCAGGCGTCAGGGAAGGAGATCCTGCTGTCACGAAAGGATTTTACCTCTGTTCCCAGGAGTTCTATGCCGCATTCATAAGTATCATCGACAGAATAATCGTGTCTGGCCTTGCGGTTGACAGCGATAATCTTTACCCCTTCACCCATAATTAGTCCCCCTTTTTAGGCACTAGGACGGGCCTGAAGGAAACGAAAGGGGAACAGGAGTCAGGAGGAAGGGAACCGCGGATTTCAGGCCCCACGGAACCTGATGGGTTGATCCAGGCCCCTCCGCGGACAACCTTTTCAGGGGAACCGGGATCCGAGGCTTCCGGCCCTGGAGGAAGGAAATCCAGAGGCGCGTAAGGGATTTTACACCATTCCCAGTATTTCCCGGTTATCCCCGATTTTGCGGCGTATTCCCATTCCGTCTCCGTAGGAAGCCGGGCTTCCCATCCCGGTAATTCCTGCTGAAGCCCGGCGCTGAACCATTCGCAAAAAGCTGTGGCGGCGTACCAGGATACACCTGACACTGGCCCTTCCGGGGCGCCCGGGAAGTCTTCGTTTTTGAGGTATTCCGCCGTAACCAGCCCCTCTCTGATGAGTGTTTCGGTGTTTTCCTGGTTCCACGCCGGTTTATCCCTCAAAAAGGCATCCCAGTCTTCCGGGGTTATCGCGGTTTCAGCTAGACAGAACCGTCCGGCCTCCGCCTGGCGGGGAAATGCCCCGGTTTGGACAAAAGAACCTCCGGTGAATTCCAGAAATCTCATGCCCTTTACTGTTATGACAGCGCCGGGACCGGAGGGGTTGGTCCGGTTATTGGCAGCCAGAGCCGCCGCGGCGCCGGCTTCTTTTTGGTACCACACCGAACCGGCTATCTCCGAGGCCCCCTGGCCCTGGAGCACACCGGCGAGCCATGCCGCAGTTCCGGGGTTTTCACCTAGATAGCCGAGTATGTCCTCAAGGGAACCCAGGAGGGTGACCGGGGAGGGTGAAAGCCCCAGGTTGTCCAAAAGGAATTTGGTCCGCAGGAGGTCCCGCAACGACGAACGGGTAACACCGAAGCGGGCAGATGCGGCGAGGGTTCCTTTCATGCCTGCCCGGACTTTGGAGTCCGAAGCTGCGGGCCCAAAGCGGTAGGCCCCTTCGGACAGGCTCAGAGGCGTCTGATAAGCCGCGGTTGGCTCGCCTGTAAAGGTCCAGGCCGCAAAAGCCCCGGCTTCTCCGGCAAAGGCCTTTATAGGATCAGCGGAAACGATTTCCGCATTTACCTGGATTTTTATAGGAAAAAAAACCGATGCCCATACACGGCCCGGTATTTCCAGTTCCGACTCCCAGGGGCTAAAGCCGGGCAGGGTTATTTCAACCGATCGCCTGCCTTTTTGGACAAAGATCCCGCAAGGCGCCGCGTCCTGGTACACCCCGTCTACCCTTACGGCTGCTCCCCAGGGTTCGGTCCTGACTTCCAGGATGCTTCCGGGATTTGAAAGCCCAGGGTAAAGGAAAATAAAAAACAGGATAACCAGTAGTATGAAACCGTATAGCGCCGCCAGGTATACTCCCGGACGCAGGCCCAGAAAGGGCTTAAACCGTACTTTGTCTTCTTCTAATATATTCGTGTCAATTTCCCCTAAAGGAGGCTTCTTTTCCGGCATTGCTGGCATTATAGGAAAGGCGCCGGATCTTGTCAACA
The DNA here is from genome assembly GCA_031269405.1 of Treponema sp. The sequence goes on from JAISZE010000018.1 coordinate 5,951, forward strand.
AGAAGACTTCGTGTTAACTTTTATGTAATGGACAAGGAGATTGATTTTTTTGACCGTATACAGCAGGTTACCGAAACATACCTGACTGCGAAGCAGAGGAACAGGCGGATAAAAAAGGAAAAACAGAAACGAAAGAACCCTGTTTTGGACTGGGTGGAAGCTTTTCTTTGGGCTGCAGGAGTGGTGCTTCTTATAAACCAGTACCTCTTCCAGGCGTACCAGATCCCTTCAGGATCGATGATCGATACCCTCCTTATCGGGGACCGCATCTTTGTCAACAAGATAATCTACGGCCCTGAACTTTTACCCGGCCTGGAAAAACTGCCGAGTCCTGTCAAGCCCAAACGGAATGACATCATCATTTTTGAGAACCCTTCCTATATTTCCCGGGGCACCGCTTTCGATGTGGCCCAGCGTATCATTTACATGCTGACCCTCTCGTTTGTGGACATAGACCGGGATGAATCCGGGGAGCCTAAGGCCCATTTCCTGATAAAGCGGGCTGCCGGCATGGGCGGGGACTGGTTTGTCTCCCACAGGGGGAACCTGAAGATCCGCTTCGCCGGGGAGGATCGCTGGGTTGATGAACAGGATTTCCATGACCGCCGCGGGATGGTTCACACTATAAGCCGCCTGATGGACGAAGAATCCTACCCGGCCCTGGAAGCCGCAGGCAGGGCGGCGGCGTATACGGACCTTGGGCTCCCGGTTCCGCCTTCTCTGGCTCAAGAGGCCGCTCCGGTAAACAGCCTGAGGTACCCCGACTACCTGGCTCATGAAAAGTCCCGGCTTGAGATCCTCCGGGCGGCTTATCCCCACGACAGCCGTTACCGTGCCAGGCTGGCGCGGCATATCCAGGGCTGGTACGTACCTGAGACCCGGATTCTTCCTTTAGGGGATAACCGTGATAATTCCCGGGACGGCAGGTATTTCGGTCCTGTAAAAAGTTCCCGGATTTTGGGCAAGGGTTCGCTGATCTATTTTTCATGGCCCAACCTGGGGCGCATAGGTCTTATCCGGTAACAGGGAAGCGGTATGTTTGATAAATGGCGGAAGTATTCCTATGCGGCGCAAAAAAGCCAGCGCCACCGTTTCAGGCGGATTCTTCTCTGGATAGCCGTTTTTTTCATTGTTTATACGTCGCTTACGTCCCTGGTTTTTTCCATGAGGGCCTTAGAGACTAACGCCATGAGGCCGGGCTTTGAGGCAGGCGACAGGCTCATTTTTTCTTCCTACAGGATTTATTCCCTTGTGCCGGGCTTGAAAATGGACTACAGTTCCCTTCCGTTCCACCGGGGTAACGCGGTACTGGTGGATATGTCGTTAAGGGAAAAACCGAAGCTTTTCCCCCAGCTTTTGGATGGGATTCTGCGCTTCTTTACTGCCCAGCGTTTCGGCCTCCTTAAAGGCGGGGAACAGATTTACCTTAAACGGGTTATCGGCCTTCCTGGCGATGAAATTAGTATAACCAACTTTGTAGTCCGCGTTAAACCCAAGGGTGAGGCCTACAGTTTTACCGAATACGAGCTTTGGGATTCCCCTTATGCGGCGGATATTCCCCAGGTTCCCGCGCTTTGGGACGAGAGCCTTCCTTTTTCAGGGAACATGGAAAAGATCCTGCTGGGCGAAGATGAATGCTTTGTCCTTTCAGACGACCGGAGCAATACTAACGACTCCCGCACCTGGGGGCCTGTACCGGTCAGGCTCATCGCCGGGAAGGCGCTTTTCCGCTACTGGCCCCTTACCCGCCTGGGCCGCCCCTAGCCCTGGTTTCTGTTTTTTCATGGAAGCTTCTTTCTATATACATGTTCCCTTCTGTTCCGGCCTGTGCGCTTACTGCGACTTTTATTCAGTCCTTGTCCGTCAGGGAGAGGAACGCCTTGAGCGGTATCTTGACCGGGTCCTCCTTGACGCCGGGGAAACTGCCGTCCGCTTTAATGTAGGGCCTGTACCTACAGTGTATATAGGCGGCGGGACCCCTTCGGTACTGGGCGCGTCAGGTATACGCCGGCTCCTTAAGGGCCTTGAAGTTTTTTGGCCCTACGGCGCGCCTGCGGAAATCACCGTAGAAGCCAACCCGGAAACTGCTGACCTCCTGTTCCTTGAAAGCTGCCGGGAAGCCGGGGCAACCCGGATCAGCCTTGGGGTGCAGAGCTTCCACGAACCTTCCCGCAAGGCGGCAGGCCGCGCCGGGGACGGCCGCATCCTGCCTGAAAGGCTCGCGATGGTTTCCGAAATTTTCCCCCATGCCTTTTCGGCGGACCTTATCTCGGGCCTTCCCCTGCAGGACGAGGCGGCCCTTCTTAAAGATCTTGAGGCCCTCCTTGCTTACGGGCCAGCCCATGTTTCCCTTTACGCCCTGACTTTGGAGAAAGGGACCCCGCTGTACGAAGCCTACCGGGCCGGAAAGGGGCCTGCCCTGCCGCCCCCGGACGAGGCGGACCGGCTCTGGATACAGGGAAGGGATTTTCTGGAACAGTCAGGTTACCATCAATACGAGGTTTCTAATTTCTGCCTCCCTGGAAAGGAATCCCGCCACAACCTGCGTTACTGGCGCATGGAAAACTGGCTTGGCCTGGGCCCCGGGGCGTCAGGAACAGTCATTGACGATGAACAGGGGAGGGGGCTGCGCGTAACAGTAAAGAGCGATGTTGAAAGCTGGCTGGACAGGCCCCAGGGGGATCAGGGGGCAACGGAAGAAATGATTGCCGCTCCGGCGCTTATCAGGGAAAGCCTCCTCATGGGCTTCAGGTACTGCGGGGGGCCGGATCCGGCGCTGTTCAAAAAACGGTTCCGCCTGAACCTGGAGGACGTCCTCCCCCGGACCCTTGCGTCCTGGCGCGGCAAGGGCCTGTTGCGGGAGGGCCGGGCGGCTCTCAACGCCGAAGGACTCCTCTTCCTGGACCGTTTTTTGATCGAAGCCTTTGCCGAGATTGACGCTGCGGGTTTTTGAATTAAGGAATCAACACCTCCACAATCGTCCCGGAGGGCCTTTTTCCCTACCATGATAGCATAAACAGGCTGGATTCGGACTCTATGCATTTTTCCTGGTAGACGCTAAACAGGCCCTTGACCATCCCGCTTTTCCCTGATACCATGATGTTAGATTAAACTAACTATAGTGTTCTATCAACATGCCAAAAGGAGGATACGAAAATGTTCAAGAAAATACTTGAATACGCGGGTGAATACCGCAAAACAACGTACATGGCAATAGTCGCCATGTTTATCGGGCTTGTCGCAAGCGTGGCGCCGTTCTTGCTGGCGTACCAGATCATCAAGCCGCTCTTGCTGAGGGAGAGCATCGCTTTCGGTACGGCGGCGGCGATAACAGCTGCCATCGCGGTGTGCGGGGTGCTGTACGCCCTGCTCTACCTCAAGGGGCTAGACCTTTCCCACAAGTCGGCGTTTAACACGTTAAAAAACTTGCGAATCACCCTGCAGGGGAAACTTGAAAACCAGCCCCTGGGGAACATTCAGGACCTGGGCACGGGGGCGCTTAAAAAGACCTTTATCGACGATATCGATAATTTGGAACTGCTTTTGGCCCACTCCCTGCCGGAGGGTTTTACCAATCTGGCGGTTCCGGCTCTGGTGTATATCGCCATGTTCTTTGTTGACTGGCGGCTGGCGCTCCTCTCCCTGGGGTCCCTGCCGGTGGGGGTTCTTTCAATGGGGCTCATGTTCAAAGTCGGCATGAAGGAAATG
>JAISZE010000012.1 GCA_031269405.1 Treponema sp.
TTTCATGGTTTACACAACCCTTTTTTCCTTCCTTTTGCGCTTTTTTCGCCCTTGCGGTTACTGGTCCCTTCAAAAACAGCCGCTCCTGGCTAGCCTTTCGTCTTCATACAAAGTAAACTGGTATCCATGCGCGTATTGGCAAAGGATATAATTCAGGCTGTCAGGGATAACCATGGCAGGGATCTTGAAGTCTCAGGCTGGGTGCACCGCATCCGGGACATGGGGGGCATTACCTTCGTGATACTCCGGGACCGCTCGGGCCTGCTCCAGTTGGTGTTTGACGGGAAACCGGCGGATTCCTCAGGCGCCCTTCTTACTTTGGAGTCCGTAATTACCGCCTGGGGTATCCCGGCGCTGAACGAAAAAGCCCCGGAGGGCGTGGAACTCAGGGTAACAAAGCTGAAGATCCTCTCCCTGGCAGCAGGGGACCTGCCTTACCAGGTTAACGGCGATGTAAGCAAGACCGGCCTTGAGGCTGTCCTGGACAACAGGATCCTGTCCCTGCGGAACCCGAAAATCCGTTCGATTTTCAAAGTACAGTCCACGATTGTCGAAGCCTTTGCCGCGTACCTCAGAAGCCGGGATTTTACGGAAATCAAATCCTCAAAGCTCGTGTCCGCAGGGACCGAAGGGGGGACCAACTTGTTCCAGGTTGAGTATTTTGACCGCAAAGTATGCCTTGCCCAGTCGCCCCAGTTCTACAAGGAAGTCATGGTCGCCTCGGGGCTGGAGCGGGTTTTTGAAATCGCCCCGGTGTACAGGGCGGAAAAGCACGATACCCCCAGGCATCTTAACGAGTATGTTTCCCTGGATGTGGAAATGGGTTTTATCGAGTCTGAAAAGGATTTGATAGATCTTGAAAAAAACCTTCTGGCCTGTATTTTTGAGGAACTCGCCGGGAAGAATGCCAAAGATCTGGAAGCCTGGGGCGCTTCTGTCCCTAAAGCCGAAGTTGCAGCCAGGGCGCCGGTAATACCTTATGAGGAATCCCTCAAAATTGTGAATCTCGAAGCCGCTAAAGGCAAAAATTCGGGCCCTCGCATCTTTGACATCAACCCCGAAGCGGAACGGCTGCTGTGCGAGTGGGCTGCCAGGGAAAAAGGCGTGGACATGGTCTTTGTAAACGAATATCCCAGACGGTATCGGCCTTTTTACACCTATCCCCTTGCAGGCCCCCAGGGGGAGGATCCCGGCGCAGCGGCGCTTACCATGAGTTTTGACTGCCTTTTCCGGGGCATCGAGATCACTTCCGGGGGCAGGCGGCACCACGAGTACCGGGCTTTTACCGAAGCGCTGCCTAAATTCGGCCTTAAACCGGAAGACATGGCCGGATACCTTTCGCTTTTGCGCTACGGCTGCCCGCCCCACGGGGGGTTCGCTATCGGCCTCGAACGGCTTACCCAGAAAATCCTGGGGCTTTCCAGCGTCAAGGAAGCAAGCCTTTTCCCCAGGGACCGGAAACGGGTAGAACCTTGACCGGAGGCTCGCATGTCCTGAGCATGCGGGAAAAATGGAATAACCAGGCATTAGGGCGGCTTCTTTGGCCCCTCGTTATAGAACAGGTCCTGGCTATCACTATCGGCATCGCGGACACGGTGATGGTCGCGTCGGTAGGCGAGTTTGCCGTATCCGGCGTATCCCTGGTGGACGCTATCAACCAGCTCCTTATCCTCGCCTTCGGCGCCCTGGCGACAGGCGGCGCTGTGGTGGTAAGCCAGTACATTGGCCGCAGGAACGAAAAAGGCTCCCGCCTTGCTTCCAGGCAGCTTATATACGTCAGCGCCGCAGCGTCTCTTTTCATCATGCTTCTGTCCCTGATCTTCCGGCGGCCTGTGCTCGCAGCGGTATACGGGAACATTGCCCCTGATGTGATGGAAGCCGCGGAAACCTACTTCTGGCTGACGGCTGTGAGCTATCCCTTCCTGGCGGCTTATAACGCCGCCGCTTCCCTCTTCCGCAGCGCTGGGAACAGTAAGATCACCATGCTCATAGCCGTTGCCATAAACATCCTTAACGTGGCCGGGAACGCGGTCCTTATTTTTGTATTCTCCATGGGTGTAGCAGGGGCGGCTGTTGCCACCCTGGCAAGCAGGATAGCAGGCGCCCTGGTTTTGACAGCGATGCTCATTACGGACCGGAGGAGCCCTGTATCCCTTGAAGGGCTTTTCAGGATACGCATTGACCTTGTCACGGTACGGAGCATCCTGAACGTGGGCATCCCTAACGGCTTTGAAAATTCCATGTTCCAGTTTGGGAAGATCCTCCTGTCCCGGGTGTTTACCACCTTTGGCACCGCCGCCATAGCGGCTAATGCGGTAAGCGGTTCCATCAATTCCTTTTCTTTTATGCCTGCCAACGCCTTTGCCATCGCTATGCTTACTATTACCGGCCAGTGCGCCGGCGCAAGGGACTACGACAGCGCGCGCTATTTTACCCTCAAGCTGATGAAGTTGACCCATGTTACGGTTATTGTCTTCGCGATCTTTACTGCGATTTTCATGGAGCCTTTGATCGGCGTGTTCAACCTCAGCCCCGAAGCCCGCGATTTGGCCAGGCGTTTTCTCTGGGTCCATTGCATTATGTCCCCCATTGCCTGGCCCTGCAGCTTTACCCTCCCCAACGCCCTCAGGGCCGCCGGGGACGCCCGGTTCGTCATGATCGTAACCAGCGTCTCCATGTGGGCCGTCCGGGTCAGCTTCGCCTATATTCTGGCTTATCCTGCAGGGTTCGGCCCCTTGGGGGTGTGGATCGCAATGGTTTCGGACTGGTGCGTCAGGGCGGCGTTCTTTGTGCACCGCTGGCTCCGGGGCCGCTGGCGGGACAAACAGGTCCTGGCCGAAGGTTAGCCTGGCAGCCTATGAATCGTGTTTTTTACGGCACAAAGTGACGCAAAAATCTACAAGTGCAACAGGCTGCTAAAGCGCTCCTTTTTCCCGTTTTGCGATACCCCTGAACACAAGGCCCAGGAACGCGAGCAAAGTCCCGGTGATGACCATGATGAACTGCTTGTTCCCTATGGGCCAGCCGAACAGGACCGGCCTGAAAGACTCGGTGAAGGCGATAAAAATGCTGCCGCCTGAAAGGCCCAGCATGGCCATGAAGCTGTTGAAGGACTGGTAAAAGGCCAGGAAAACAGTCCTGTCCCCTTCAGGAAGGCGGTAATAAGGAAGGTTTGAGGCAACAATGCTCACGCCCGGAATAATGGAGAAGTAGTAAACCAGGGCGATGGTATACAGAACGGAATAGTTGTCCTTGCTCACAAAGGGCAGCATGAAGTAATGGCACGATACCAGGAGCAGGGCTATGGATATGGAGTTGAACCAGGAAATCTTCCGGATTATACGGTTCCACACCGGGATGGCAAGGATCATGATAGGCACCGACAGAAAGGTGACGATACCCAGGTAGGAAAAAGGCGCCACGACATCGTTTACCAGATAGGAGCTGTAGTACATCCCCGGAGTATTGGCGAAAAAACTGTAAAGCCCCATCAGAACGGTACAGGTCATAAACTGCCTGTTTTTAAGCGGCAGGAAGGGGTGGAGTCTGGGATGATCGGTTTCTTCCCGGGGTTCGTCAAATTCATACACATGGCAGTGGGAGTAAATCTCCAGGCCCGCAAAGAGCAGGGCGATGATCCGTACTGCGGTGATCCCTGCCAGAAAACTCCCGCGGTCCCGGAAAAAGTCAACCACATAACCGCAGAGCAGTATGGATCCGTAGACGCAGACATTGATAAAAAGATGAAGGACCGAGAAGAAATCGGCCCTTGAATCTTCGGGGATAGAACGGATATGGAGAACCGAATACCCCGGAGCAGCTACGGCGTTGATGAGGTTAGCGGCCACCATGACGGTCAGCAGCATGCCTACCCTGAGGCCGTCTTCGCCGGGCATAAAGGGAATAATCCCGATGATAACGATATAGAGGCTGTAATAAATAACCCTGGTTATAAGGAGGATGTTCTTTTTGCGCTTGAAACGGTCGAGGAGCAGGGGGCTCAAGATCTGGAAAATGTTGCAGAACTGGACCAGTGTGGTGAGGATCCCCAGAAGCACGTCGCTCAGGTTGATAATTGCGTAAAGCCCGACCAGAAAGTTACCGCCTGCCAGGTTGGCGGCGATATTGGCTGTCCCGTTCCATACCAGGATGTATTTACGGGACTGGGCGTCCTCGGTGCTGCCGGATATAAGGCGTCTTACCCAAAGGGTCCTTCCGCCTAATCCTTTAAGGAGGCCGTTAAGTTTTTGGCGTCCCCGGGTAAACCAAAATGGTTGAAAAGCATGTAACTTGATACGCATAAAATGCGGCTGATTTCTCTACATCGAACTCTATCAAGCCTTTTCAGTTATGTCTAGTTAAAACAACCAAGGTATAGTATATTGTTAAAGTAATTT
>JAISZE010000100.1 GCA_031269405.1 Treponema sp.
TCTACTTCCCTCTTATCGTGCACGAGGCCCTCATGGTGGAACCCACAGAAACAGAGTCAAAGGAAACCCTGGACGCTGCGGCGGAGGCTTTTCTCAGCCTCTTCGAGGAAGCGGAAAAAAATCCCGAAAGCCTCCGTTCCGCCCCTAATGCCGCGGCCATAGGCCGTCCCGATGATGTCAGGGCAGCGAGGCAGCCGGTGGTGAAATACGGGCCGACCGAAGGAGCGGTATACAGATGAATTCCGATTATAATTTCGACAACATCCTTGACCGGAAAGGGACCGGGTCCGTTAAATGGGAGGATTTGGATCAAAAGGAGGGAAAGCTTCCGGTCATCCCCCTGTGGGTGGCGGATATGGACTTTCCCTCTCTGCCGGAGATAACCGGGGCTCTGATGAGCCGGGCCGCCCATCCGGCCTACGGCTATACCAGGATCGAGCCTTCGTATTTCAAAGCCCTTGCTGCGTGGTACAAAACCCAGTACTGTTCGGAACTCGCTGTAGACGATTTTATTTTGGGTTCCGGAACAGTTTCCGGCCTTGGGACGGCAGTCAGGACCTGGAGCAAACCCGGCGACGGCGTTCTCCTTCTAACCCCGGTGTACCACCCTTTCTACGATTCCATACTCCGAAGCAACAGAAAAACCCTTGAGGTTCCCCTAAAAGCCGGCAAAGAAGGCCGCTACTGTTTTGATGTCGGCGATTTGGAACAGGCCCTTGAAGGCGCCAAAACCAGGGGGCTTGAAGTCCCGCTTATGCTCTTTTGTTCCCCCCACAACCCCGGGGGCTCGGTCTGGACAAGGGAAGAACTCGAAAGCCTTCTGGACTTTGCCGAAAGAAAAGGGCTCATACTTGCGGCAGACGAAATTCACGGCGACTTTGTCTATGCCCCAAAACGTTTCGTCTCTCTTTCCTCTTTTCCGGAACACGCCTCCAGAATCATTGTACTCTCGGCGCCGGGCAAATCCTTCAATCTCGGAGGGCTCCGTATCTCGCATTTTATAACCCGTGACAAGGGACTCAAAGCCGCTTTGCGGAAAAGCCTGGCTGCCAAAGGTGAGGGGGGGCCCGATGTGTTTTCCCTCACTGCCGCTATGGCCGCCTACCGCCACGGCGCCGGGTGGCTTACGGCGCTCAAGGCCTATATCAAGGCGAATATCGAAGAAACCGCCGCCAGGCTCAACGCCGAAGCCCGGGGGTTCCGCGTTTTCAGGCCAGAAGGCACTTACCTTGTCTGGGCGGATGTATCGGAGCTTATAAAAAAGAAAAACCTGAAGGACGACCTGGAACTGGCCCAAGCGCTTGAAACTGACGGCCGGGTCAAGGTAACCCCAGGCAGCGCTTTCGGCCCGGGAGGCAGGGGCTTTGTACGGATTAACGCCGCATGTCCCGGTTCCATGCTTTCAGAAGCCCTGGACAGGATAGCCCTCTGGGCCCGGCTTTAGGGCCTTACTTCTTAGAAAAGAGCCTTTCAGCTTCCTCCCGGACCTGATCCACCGTGGCCTGGTAGTTGGCTTTGAGCTGGTTCATGTTCTGGTTATAAAAAGCTGTGAATTCCGGGTCCTGGAAGGGATCAATCTGGACCTGCCGTCCTATGCGGCGGGAAAGCTCTTCTTCCTTCTGCCTGAGTTTAGGGGCGTACTGCCGCTTGATGGCTTCTTCGTATTGCGCTGTTTCGTCCAGGTACTGGGTCAGGAGCTGGGAAAATTGTTTTATAACCCCGCCGAACCGGGAATCGCCTATTACCGCCAGAAGGCCCTTGCAGGCGCTTTCAATCCGTTTCCGGTCTTCCTCGACTGCAGGCAGGGTAATCTGGGAAATCAACACGTCGAAGATCCCCTGTTTGAGGCTGATCTGCTCATCTTTCGGGGCTTTTTTTATTTCATCTTCCAGGAATTTAAGCTCCCCTCCCAGAAACCTGTTGGCCAGCTTTTTGCCATTCTGCTTCGCTTCGAACTGCCCGATGCTGCCCTTGTCGCTCTTGACTGAACCGGTCCGCTCCAGGGCAATTTCCAGCGCGCTTTTTATTCTTCCCATTGAAATTTTCCTTCTTTATTTATATAAAATAAGCAGAATACTTGATAATTTCAAGATGATTTTTTTAAGGAGGAATCAATGACGTCTGTGAACATTCAGACCCTTATCGGAATGGGCGCCTACCTGGTGGCGATGATCGCCATCGGGCTCTGGTATGCCCGGCGGAGCAATTCCAACCCCGAAGAGTATTTCCTGGGGAAACGGGGGCTTGGCCCCTGGGTGGCAGCCATGAGCGCCGAGGCTTCGGATATGTCCGGCTGGCTCCTGATGGGGCTGCCCGGGGTCGCCTATTTTACCGGCGTGGGGGAGGCCTTTTGGACCGCCCTGGGGCTTTTTATCGGCACCTGGGTCAACTGGGCGCTGGTAGCCAAACGGCTGCGGACCTATTCGCAGATCGCCAGTAACGCCATTACCCTGCCGGATTTCTTCAGCAAGCGCTTCCACGACAAGCGCCGTATCCTGACGGCCATAGCCGCCCTGATTATCATCGTGTTCTTCTCGATCTATGCCAGTTCCCAGTTTGTGGCTTTCGGCAAACTCTTCGGCTATGTTTTCGGCGCCGAAAACTACTTTGCCGTTATGGTGATCCTGGGGGCGGCGCTGGTTACGCTGTATACCCTCCTCGGGGGCTTCCTGGCGGAGAGCATGACCGACCTTATCCAGGGCTTCCTGATGATTGGCGCCTTGCTCCTGGTGATGATCTTCGGCTTCGTCCACGCCGGGGGTTTCGGGGGCATAGCGGAAAACCTGCGGGATTTCCCCCGGTTCCTTGACATCTTCGGCATCGCCACTCCCGACACCGCCGATGGCGTCCAGAAGGTAGTGAACGGGGTTCCCCTCTTCGGGCCAGGGGCCGATTACGGTTTCCTGACAATTATTTCCACTATGGCCTGGGGGCTGGGCTACTTCGGTATGCCCCAGGTACTGCTCCGCTTTATGGCTATCAATAAGACCTCCAATATCCGCAAATCCCGGAATATCGCGGTGATCTGGTGCTTCCTCTCCATGTTCGCAGCCATCGTCATCGGTCTTGTCGGCAGGGCCTACCTGCCCGGCCTTCTTACTACGGCGGGAAATGCGGAGACTATCTTTATCCACCTGGGCACCCGGTTCTTCCCGCCCCTTATCGCCGGCATCGTAGTTTCGGGCATCCTGGCGGCTTCCATGAGTTCCTCCGATTCCTACATGCTCATCGCTTCTTCTGCGGTATCCAACGATATTGTGAAGGGCATCATCAAGAAGGACGCCGACGAGGCCCTGGTCATGTGGGTGGCCCGGATCGCCATCCTGGCGGTAACGGTCTTCGGCGTGATCCTCGCCCTTTCCGGCAATGAGTCCATCTTCCGGATTGTCTCCTATGCCTGGGCCGGTTTCGGCGCGGCCTTCGGCCCCCTGGTCCTTTTCAGCCTCTTCTGGAAGCGTACAACTTTCCCCGCGGCGGTGGCCGGCATGGTTTCAGGCGGCGCTCTGGTGGTTATCTGGAAACAGGCGGTCTCCAGGCTGGGCGGCGTCTTCGCTATCTACGAACTGCTTCCGGCCTTCATCATCTCCTGCATCGTCATCGTCGTGGTAAGCCTGGTTACGAAGAAGCCTTCGGTGGAAATTGAGAAGGAATTTGAGGCGGCGAAAACGGCGGAGTTTTAAATGCCGGAATAATGCCAAATGGGGCTTTTTCAGAACCAGCCTGGTATAAAAAAGCCCCAACTATACCTTCCCGTTACGGTACAATTTGCGTATAATTAAAAGACGGCCTGATGGAGATGCGTACACGAGAGGCTTAAAATGGGACAAACACAGGCGGTAGGAACGGATTGGAAGGATGCAGCAGCCGAGATTTGGGCGATACTTAAGGAAAACGCACAGGGACTTACAGAACTGAGAGAAAGCCTGAAGGAACTGAGAGAAAGCCAGAAAGCAACCGGCGAGCAGATGAAAGTAACCGACAAGCAGGTTGGAGAGATTACCAACCGTTTCGGCGATATGGTCGAACACATGGTTTTACCGAACCTTGTGGCGAAATTTGAGGACCTGGGGTTTACCTTTACCAAGGCAAACCGCACGGAAATCAAAGACAAGGCGCATAACATTTTTACGGAAGTTGACGCGCTCCTGGAAAACGGCGATAAAGTGATGGCGGTTGAAATAAAGACCAAACCCAGTATTGATGATATAAACAGTCATATTGAACGCATGGAGAAATTGCGTAACTATGCTGATTTCCACCATGATAAACGGGTATACTTGGGCGCTGTTGCGGGGGTGGTTTTCAGCGATAGTGAAAAAAACTATGCCCTGAAAAAGGGGGTTTATGTGATTGAACCTTCTGGCGATACGTTCAATATTATAGAGCCGAACGGCAATTATCGTCCCCATGAATGGTGATATGCTGCCGCAGGGCATTTTTTTTACTTTTTGACAAAAAAAAGGAGAAAAGGGCTTGACAAAAAATGGGATACCGGTTAGTATTTTATAACATGGTTAGCAGATGCTAACATAGATTATCACTTGGACTCTTTTTATAAAGTAACCGGCTTTAGGGAAGAAGTCTATCTAAAGGGGGCTGGACAGATGACAGCTGGTTTCTCTTGTTCTTCGTATAGCATAATTTTGTTTTTTATCTCCCACCCCCCCCCCCCCCCCCCTATGAATTTTATTGGAACCGTCGCCCTTAGGGGCCCGTCCGGTTCCCGGTTTTTTTGACGTACTTCCCTTACACAACCGCTATCCGTCTGCAGGCAGGAAGGCTGTAAAAAAGGCCCCCTGCCCTTCTCTATTGTATAAAAGAACCCGCTACCAAACCTTGACCTGGAAGTCGCCGGATGTTATCCGGTTTGCGGGTTTGGAGCGGGTTTTTTTAGTATAAGGGAAAAACCGCCTGATGTCACGGGCGGATTCCCCGTATTCCATCACAAGGAGGGAATACTATGAAGAAACGGTTTCTAGTCGTACAAAGGGCGCTTGTAAAAAGCGCCCTTGCCCCAGCGGCGCTCTGCGTGCTGCTGGCCCTGACCGCCTGCGATAACCCCGCGGGCGGCTCTGAAGACCCCGCCCTTACCGGGACGGTGAGCATCGCCGGCCTGCCCCGCCTGGGAGAGACCCTGCTGGCAATCACCATCGCCCTTGAAGGCGACGGAGAAATTTCCTACCGGTGGCTGCGCGGCGGCGAACCGGTACCGGGGGAGGAGACGGCCGCGTATGCCCTTAAAGGCGCGGATCAGGGCGAACTGATCAAGGTTCAGGTCCACCGGGCCGGATACGCCGGCAGCGTTGAAAGCGAGGCGGTAGGGCCGGTATCAGGCGACGCCTTTACCACGCTCGCGGAAGTAAGCGGGTATCTGGCCGCCACGCCCCTGGGGGTGGACGAAGCCAACCCGGCCTATGTGCCGGTTAAAATGGAATTAAACAGCGAAAACTGGGTAGGCCTCATTGCCGCCCTGAACGCCACGGACAAATTGATTGCCCTGGACCTTTCAGCCTGTACCAGAGGGAAACAAAGCGGTGCCGACGGTCTTGGACCTGACGGGAAGTTCTTCGGGGGATTGCAAGAAGACAACCGCATTGTAACGCTGATACTGCCCGACAAGGCGGTAACCATTACCGGATTGAGTACCGCTAATTCGCCGTTTGCCTTCTTTTACGCGCTTAAGGAAATCAGCGGTTCCAGTGTTATCACTATCAACGCCAACGCATTCAGAGACCAGAACACGCTGGTCTCCGCCCATTTTCCGGAGGCGTACTCAATAGAAACATTCGCCTTCAGAGGATGTAGCAGTCTGGCCGCGGTTTATTTACAAAGCGCCGAACAAATCATGGCTAATGCCTTTTCCGATTGCGGCAGCCTGGCCACGATTGAAATCCCTTCGGTGGTGTCAATTTCATATAAAGCCTTTGCCAATTGTACCGGCCTTGCTTCTATCTATCTGCCCGCTTCCCTGACATCCATCGAAATTACCCTGACTACATCAAGGGACCCGGCCTTTTTGGGTTGCACCGGCCTTGAGCGCATAGAGGTAGACAACGATAATCCTAACTACAGCTCACAGGGCGGAATGCTTTTGAATAAAGACGGCTCCGAGCTTATCGCGTATCCCTCGACCAGCGGGATCGTAACCCTGGACGAAGGCATCACCAGGATTGCGGAACAAGCGTTCTACCAGCAAACAGGAATAACCGGCGTCATCATGCCGGGGGTTACGAATATCGGCAGTCATGCTTTTTATCAATGCGCCAACCTGGAAACGGTAGCAGCCCCGCAGGCAGTGTCTACCACTACTCCCGGTTTTTCCAATACTGGATATATCTTCTACCAGTGCTCCAAACTGGAAACCGTTTCACTTCCCGCTCTCAGGGAGTTACTTCCTTACGCTTTTTACGGCTGTACCAGTCTAAGAACCATAGAACTGCCTGAGGCAACGGCGATAGGAAACTATGCTTTTCGGAATTGCACCGGGCTGGACCGTATTTCCATCAGGAAAATTACCAGCATCGGTAATTACGCGTTTGCCGGTACCGGCGGCCAATCCCTGAGGATTGAGATGGGAGCCGCTCCTCCGCCGGCGGCCAGCGTAGGAACCAATCCATTTTCCGGTATTACGGAAGCGAAAACGGTTACCGTGAGCGTGCCCAATGGGGCGGGCGCTTACTACACCGATAGCTGGAAGGATAAAATAAAAGGCAGCGCCACGAGCGTTACCGTAACCATCGCGGAAGAAACCGAATAGGCGGGGGGGTATGGTTATGAAGATTCAATCTATACCACGGTTCCCCGTGGCCGCGCTTTTCTGCCTGGCCGCGTTAATGGGCTGCGAACAGGCCACCGGCGGCGGTTCAGATGAAAACGGTCCCCCCGCCCTTACGGGGACGGTGGGCATACAGGGAGAGGCGGTAGCCGGGGGAACCCTGGAGGCCGACGTATCGGCGCTTAACGGCGAGAGGCTCATTACGTACCAGTGGCTGCGGGACAACACGCCCCTTCCCGGCGCCGCCGAAGATTTCTACAATCCCGGTATCAGCGATGTGGGAAAAACCGTCGCCCTCCTTGTGCGCCGCTCCGGCTACTCCGGCACCGTTTTAAGCGAACCCACCGCCCCGGTTGCCCTGGCCGGAACCGTAGCTGCCCGAAAGACGCTGCAATTTACCGTTGAAGACGGAAAAACAAAATATTATTCCCTTGCCACAGGAAATCAGCAAACAAATTCCGCCGGCGCCGGCTGGGATGTCGCCTTTTTTGGAAGCCGCGCCATTTATACCAATTCAGGCGACAGCGCGGCGGATCCGGCCTGCCGGGCTATGGTCTGGCACACCAACAAAACCGACTTTGAAGCCGCCGGGTACGAGGATCGCGTCGAAGGCCCGGACGTCGGTTTTGATTACACCCCGTACCATACCGACACCCTGCGCTGGATAACCGGCAAGACACAACGGGCCTTAAATGTGATGACCTACGCGGGCTACCAGAATGAGAACGATGTTGACGGCAAGTCTGAAGCCGCCGCCTATGACACCAACTACCTCTACGACAAGCGGGCCTTCTATAAAAGCCTCCCCGGAACTATGCCGCCCAATTTTGAACCCACCGGGCAAGTCTACATTATCCGCCATGCCGACGGCCAGCATTATTCAAAGCTCCAGGTAACCGGGTTCACCCGGATCATACCAAAAGACATTTATGAAGTGCAGGTCAAGAACATCTATGTGCCTGGCAGCTATGAAGGCCAGGGAGCCGCCCATAAAGGCAAAATAACGGTTTCCGCCACCTTCACCAACGACGGGCTTACGGACCTTACCATTGTCAGTCATACCGAAACCGTCAGCATTATCCCTGAAGCCCAGGTGGCCCTGGACGAAATCCCCCGGGCTATCGTCGAACAACAGAGCCTCAACATAGACGCGATCTCGGGCGCCACCAACACCAGCCGGGGCATTATCGACGCGGCGCGGAACACCATCATCCAGGCCGGCGGCTACCCGGAACGCTGGGAATAGGCCGCCATAACAGACAGAAGGGGGCGGCCTGCCGCCCCCTTCTATCCCGAAAAACTGGAAGGCCCCTATACCGGCTATGTCTTTGAAGTGCAGTGCAGGAATTTTTGACCTTCAGGGTCCGGCGCTGCACTTTTTCCGGTTATAACGCCGTCCATTTTGCGGTCCCAGGTTTCCACTGGGATCTTGTCCGCAAGCTGGCATTCCATGCACATCCCCAGAGCGGCGTATTCCATGCCCTGGGCCTTTAAACCGGCGAAAAAGCGGTCGTAGAAGCCCCCGCCGCGGCCCAGGCGGTTCCCCTGGCGGTCAAAGGCCAGGCCGGGAGTGATAACCAGGGACGGGAAATCCTGCGCCGCCAGGGGAGCCAGGGCCGGGGGTTCCCGTATACCGAAGGGGCCGCTTTGCCAGGGACCGTCTGCCGATACCGCCCGGTAAAAACGGATTGTTTTGGATCCCGCGCCGCCTTCCACTTTAGGGACAAACACGGTTTTTCCCTGGGCCAGGGCGGCCCGGAACAGAGGGACGGTGTCGATTTCGGCAGCCATAGGAAGGAAAAGGAGGAGCGTATCATACCGGGCCCAAAAAAGGCTTTTTTGGATGAGATCAGCAGCTTTCCAGCCTTCACTTTGGAATTCTTCGGGAGCAAGGGACAAAAGGAGCCGCTTTATTTCCCGCCTGAAGGCAGTTTTTTCGCTTACCGTGGCTTAAATCCTGCGGGTGCCGCCGCCTTTGAGGCCCGCTTCGTAGAGTTTACCGCACGAGAGAAACATAGGGAGCTTGGTGCTGCCCAAGATGATGTCAGCCGCCTCGGCCATATCGATCATATCCCTTGAGGGGGACTTGCCCCGGACAAAGATGATGCAATGGATGTCCAGCAGTTCCGCGGTTCTGATAACCTGGGGGTTTACAAGACCAGTGAGCAGTAAAACCCGGTCCTTGACAAAGGCCATTACATCACTCATTAAGTCGGCCCCGCAGGCGGAAGCTACTTCAAGATCCGCTTTATCTTCGCCGCAATAAAATTGTCCATCAAGTAATTTAACTGCCTCAGCTACAGTCATGTACTTCCCCCATTTCATATATGATAGCAAAAAACATTATGACTTTCAATATAATGTATAGATATAGACATGTTTGTTTTAATATATTAATGATACGATAATGTATCAATCTATTCTACGGTAAAAGGGAGAATTGTATGGGTGAACACGTATTGCACAAAAAAGAGTCCAAAAAGGCTCCGCAAAAGACGCTGAAGGAAAAACGGGAAGAAAAGAAAAACAAGAAGAAAGGTTCAAATTCCACTATCCCGAATTCCTAAAACGCCTGAAAACAGGGGCAAGCAAGGAAGCCCGAACAGGGCTTTCCTGCTTGCGGTGTTTCTCTTTTTCACTTAAAGGTCAGAAAACCGCAATTTCTACAGTCCTGCTGCCGTTACAGGAGCGAAACTTCTTTAAGGCGCCGGATGATACTGATGTGCTGGGTGCAGGCCCCTTCGCACTGGCCGCATTCCACGCAGTCAGCGGCTTTTTTCGTGTCCAGGTCCCAGTGCCAGCGCAGCCGGTCGGCAATGGCCTTTGAGCCCGACTGGGGGTTAAGCAGCTTCTGGTTATAGGCGTCCATAAATTTTGGGATAGGAATATCCTGGGGGCATTCGTCGCAGTAAGCGCACCCTGTACAGATCCCTTCCATGGAAGCCTGGGACCTGGCCTTGAGCCCTTCAAGTTCTTCGGCAGTCCTGGGTTTATAGCTTTCCATAGCCTCCAGGGCTTCTTTTACCTGGGCTTCAGCGGCAAAACCCGCCAGGGTTACGGTGATATCCTGGTGGTCCCAGAGGAAACGCAGGGCAGCGGGAACCGTCCCTTCACCGGGCCGCCTCAAGAAGCTGAAAAGTTCGGGGTGCTGGGGGATAACGCCGCCGCCAAGGGGGTTCATCACCACTGCACCCAGTTTCTTTGCCCGTATTGCATTAAAGGCCGCTTCCCTGGTCCGGTAGTTGTATGCCGAGTACCCGAAGAGGACCCCCTCAAAGACCCCTTCCATAAGGAGCTGGTTGATTTCATCCCCTATGAGGTGGCTGGAAACGCAGATATGCTTTACGAGCCCCTCGTTTTTGAGCTTCCTGAAAGCCTCCAGAACCCCATCCTTCTTCCGTTCCTGCCAGTTCTCAAGGTTCGTGATACACCAAATGTGGTAAAAGTCGATAGCCGGAACGCCAAGGCGTTTAAGCTGGGCTTCGATTTCCGTACGGATATCCTTTTCGGTAGTCTTGAATGTCTTGCTGGCTATGTAGTAAGGCAGCCCCAGGCGCCGCAGCTCCGCCAGGCCCTTACCGAATACCGTCTCGCTCCGGGTCTCAAAGTACCCCGGGGCGGTATCAAAATAGGTAATCCCTCCCTGGGCGGCTGTAACCATCATCTTTACACATTCGTCATGATTATCAATATGCTCAAAACGCATCCCCCCAAAACCCAGGAGCGACACTTTTTTTCCTGTACTGCCGTATTCGCGGTATAACATCGGACTAACCTCCTTTAACACTGTAACCTATAACGAGTAGCTGTTGCCAGACTATCCCGGCGCGCCCCTTACAGCCCCACATCCTTGAACGGCGGCGCCCGTTCCAGGGTCCGGAGGATGCAGAGGTTTTCCGGTTTTTGCAGTTCCGGATCGGCGTTCAGGATTTCAAAGGCCTCCGCCCTGGCCCGGACCAGTTCTTCAGTATCCCGCAAAGGATCGGCAATGCCCAGGGCAAGGTAGCCTGACTGTTCGATGCCGGCGATCTGGCCCGGCCCCCGGAAAAGGAGATCCTTTTCGGCAATGACAAAACCGTCGGTGTTTTCGAGCATCACCATAAGGCGCTTCCCCTCTTTGCTGCGTTCTTCCTCACTCAGCAGTTCCGCCCTTGTACCGGCAAACTCCCTTGGGACATCCTGATCCGAATAGATGAGAAAACAGTAGGACTGATCTTCCCCGCGGCCAACCCTGCCCCGGAGTTGGTGGAGCGCCGCAAGGCCGAAGTGTTCCGCGTGTTCGATAACCATGCAGGTAGCGTTAGGCACGTCCACGCCGACTTCCACAACGCTTGTGGCCGCCAGGACCCGGATCTCCCCTTTACGGAAGGCGTCCATGGTTTTCCGCTTGTCTTCTTCTTCAAGCCGCGAATGGATAAGGGCTACAGTATATTCAGGGAAGATCTCCTGCGACAGCCGCCGGGCCATGGTCGAAACATCCTTGAGGTTCCCGGCGTCTTTGTCCTTCCCTTCGCCGGCATCTATTAAGGGGTACACAAAATAAGCCTGGTGTCCGGCTGCAATTTCCTGGCGGACAAAATCGTAGACCCTCCCCTCATTGGATTCTCTGGCCAGATGGGTCTTGACAGGCTTACGCCCCGGGGGCATATCCCGTATAGTGGAGACATCCAGATCCCCGAAGACCGTCAGCGCCAAGGTCCGGGGTATGGGAGTGGCGCTCATCATAAGGAGCCCGGGCCTTTCCCCTTTGGACATGACCGCCTGCCGCTGGGTCACCCCGAAACGGTGCTGTTCGTCAATCACCGCAAGCGTGAGATTCCGGTAGATCACATCCTGGGAGAAAAGTGCGTGGGTCCCTGCGGCTATGTCTACTTCCCCTGCAGCCAGGGCTTTCAGGAGCTGGGCCCTGCCGCCTGCTCTGATATTGCCGGTAAGGAAGGCAATGCTCACGCCCAGGGGCTCCAGGAGCTTCGCGGCGTTTTCCGCATGCTGCCGCGCCAGGAGCTCAGTAGGCGCCATGAGGACCGCCTGCCCCCGGCTCCCGGAGGCGCCTGTTTCCACGGCTCGCAGGGCGGCGAGAAAGGATACCAGGGTTTTCCCCGAACCCACATCACCCTGGAGGAGCCGCGCCATCGGAGGGTTGTCCATGTCCCTATTGATTTCCCTGACCGCTTCAAGCTGGCCCGGAGTGAGATTGAAAGGCAACCGCTGGATGAGGCGTTTTTGCAAAGCCGAAAACTCTCCGTTTCCTGACCGTTTTACCCGGGAAGCCGTTTTTTTCCGCTCTTGGGCGCGCATTCCTATTATGAGTTCAAGGTAAAAAAGCTCTTCATAAATGAGTGTTTTCCGTGCCCTGTCTTTTTCTTCAAGAGATGCCGGAAAGTGGATTGCCCTGAGGGCTTCCGGTTTCGGGAGCAGCCCTTCTTTTTCGATAAGCGCCGGAGAGAGTTCGCTTTCCAGGGACCCGGCGTAAAGATCAAGGGTGTTTTTCATGAGCTTTCGGAGTAAATTCTGGGTAAGCCCTTCGGTAAGGGGATAAACAGGAAGTATCCCTCCCCTCCCCTCCCCCTCATCTCTGGGACTTTCGATTTCAAAAGCCGAAGACTGGAGTTCGCCGTATTTGTACTGAAAGCGCCCGTAAATCCTGCGAACCGCCCCTACAGGAAGCTGCTTCCCCAGGAAGGGTCTGTTAAAACACACAAGCACAGCCCTGGCAGTGTCGTCTTCCACATGGATCTTGAGGGTTTTCATGTACCCTGCGCCGAACCATTCGTGGCTCAGAACCGTTACGGTCGTACAGACTTCCCTGAGGCTGAAATCCCTTAAAGGGACCGTCCTGCTCCGGTCTTCCCAGTCCCTGGGGTAATGGCGGAGCAGGGCGCCTGCGGAATTGACGCCCAGCCGGGCAAGCATGGCAAGCACAGCCGGTCCGGCGCCTTTTATCTGGCTTACGGAAGCGGTGAGTTCCCGTAGAAACATGCTAGACCGGCAGCCTCCCAAGGAGTCCCACAAATATGCCAACAAGAACACCGAGGACCATCATAGCGGCGCCGAGGACCAGGAGAGCGGCTATGAGGCCTGTCCGGTAATGGACGATTCTGTCTCCAAAGAGGATGCGGTTTATCCTGAACAGCAGAGGCTGAGAGATGGTGTCGATAATGCGCCAGAAGGGGCTGTAGGTATTCCGGCTGGTCAGGTACGCGATAAGCCGCAGTATCAGAATAAGTATGGAAAAACCCAGTATAAAGGAAACTGCCGACCAGAGGGCCTGAAGAAACATAGCCAGGATGATCCCCAGGCTGATAGTCCCGTAGCGCGCCAGAATGGCGAAAGTCCTGTTTGCCACAGAGAGCACTGCCAGGGCGGCGACAGGCGACAGATCCAGGCGGCCTATGCGGAGCACCGGGAAACGGCGGAACCAGTCCAGGTAGGGATCGGTTATCCGGCTTAAAACCTCGACAGGCCGGCTGTAACTGACCCCGCTGAACCAGGTGAGGAGGATCCGCACCAGGAGGATCAGCATATAGATCGAAGTAAAGGTACCCAGAATACTCATTAATACACGCAGCATATTACGCCCCCCAGGCTTCCGCCACTGCGGCGCAGCGGGAAAGATCGCCCAGCGACGCATCGCCGATCCCCATGGCGGTACGGATTACTGTTTCCCCTGTACGGCTGTTTCCCGGAGAACCTCGTGAAACAGGAATATGGATCAAAAGGGAACAGGGCCCCGGATTCAAGCGGACATAGTCCAGCAGCGGGAGAAGGGACTCTTCCTTTTTTGCCGCCTCTGAAAGGAGCCGTATGTGGAGTTCGCGGTACCGGGCCTCTTCCTTTTCCGCCTTTTCGGCATCCCCTTCCTCTTTTGGTTTTTGGGAGGCATCGTCCAGAGCAGCCTTCTTCGCTGCAGCCTTGACCAGCCTGCTCAAGTCCTGGACGCTGGTTACCGCAAAAGAAGGCTTTTCTGGGTTTTTGTCCTTTGCGGGATCGATAGTCCCCTTCAGGGCCAGGACCTCGTCCACCGCCGCCAGGGCCTTGCAGTTTTCCCAGGCTCTGGAAAAAAAGAGCAGATCGATCTCCCCCCGGTCGTCCTGGAGGGTCCCGAAGGCCATTTCCTTGCCGTTTTTATCCCTATGGAGCCTTAAGGACTTGAGTGTTCCCACTACAGTATAGGCCCCTGCTTCCGCCTTTGCCGGCACCGCAAGATCGAGGATGCGCAGATCCAGATCCTTCGCGTACCTGCGTATGTTCCTGTACCGGTCCCATTTGCGGTTCCGGGCCTCGTCCTGTTTGAGGACAGCTTCCGCATCCTCAGGGCTCAGGCATTCGTCGGCCACAAAGCTGTAACGGTCCTTGTCCTGCTGGTATTCGATTTTCCCTTTCAAAACCGCGACCTTGCCGGTTTCGACTTTGGCCTCGCATTTTTCCCAGGAGTTAGGGAAAAAGGTCAGCTCTATTTCGCCGTTGTAATCCTCCAGGGTCCCAAAGGCCATCTTCCCGCCCTTGGCGCTTACGATGGTCTTGACACTCTTGATAATACCCACAAGGATACAACTACCGGCGGGCAGGGATTCGGGTTTTGACAGATCCGCCTTTACCGCCTGGCGCCAGAGTTCCTGGTATTCATCCATCGGATGCCCGGAGAAATAAAACCCGATAAGATCCTTTTCGTTTTTAAGCCTTTCCGATCTGCTCAAGTCCGGGAAATCCTCAAACACAAAATCAGGGTATTCCTTTTCCCCTGTGTCCCCAAAAAGGCTGGCCTGGCCGAATTTTTTTTCATCCTTGATGCCCTGGGCGTAGTCCACCGCTTTTTCCAGGTTCTCTTTCAGTGTCTCCCTGGAAACGCCGAAGCTGTCGAAGGCCCCGCTGAGAATGAGCCGCTCGATGACGCTCTTGCCTACGGCTTTGATATCGACTCTGGTCAGGAAATCCATAAAATCCCGGTAAGGGCCTTTGGCACGGTACCGGATGATCTCCTCCGAAGGCCCTTCGCCGAGACCTTTGATCCCCAGGAAGCCGTAAACGATTCTGCCGTCTACTACGGTAAAGTACTTATCCGATCTGTTGATGTCAGGAGGGTCGATTGAAAGGCCCATCTTCCGGGCCTCGCCTATGCACACGGAAAGCTTATCCTTGTCGGTGCTGTGGATCTCGTTGGTAAGGTTCGCTGCCATGAATTCCGCAGGGAAGTTGGCTTTAAGATACGCCGTGTGGTACGCAATTACCGAATACGCCGCCGCATGGCTTTTGTTGAAACCGTAACCTGCGAAAGGAACCAGAATATCGTAGATCCTGCTGGCAGTTTCTTCAGAATAGCCCTGCTTCGCCGCTCCTGCGAGGAAGGGGATTTTTTCCTTGTCAAGAATTTCCTTTTTTTTCTTCCCCATAGCCCGGCGCAGCATGTCCGCGCCCCCCAGGGTATAGCCCGCGATGATCTGGGCCACCTGCATGACCTGTTCCTGGTAAACGATGACACCGTAGGTTTCTTTCAGCACATCTTCCAGGCTTGGATCCGGGTAGCTTATGGCACTGCGGCCGTTTTTTGATTCAATGAACTGCGAGATATTGTCCATCGGCCCGGGCCTGTAGAGGGCGTTTAACGCGATAAGATCTTCAATTTTGCCGGGCTTGGCCTGTTTCAGAATACTCTGCATCCCTTCGGATTCAAACTGGAAGACTTCAAAACTTTTTCCTTCTCCCAGCATTTTAAATGTCCCTTCGGCTTCAGGGGTTCCGGCTTCGGATATAGTTTCGATGCTGAAACCGGCGTACCCTCCTCCTCTATGGCGGATAAGCTCTTCTGTATGCTTGATCACGTCCAGGGTTTTCAGGCCCAGGAAATCCATCTTTACAAGGCCGCAGGTCTCAAGAAAACTCATGGTATACTGGGTGGCTATGCCCCCGGTCTTGGGATCCCTGTAGAGCGGCACGAAGTCCTGGAGCGCCGATTTGCCGATAACCACCCCTGCGGCGTGGATGCTTGAATGGCGGTTAAGGCCCTCAAGCTTTCTGGCAAGGCTAAAGAGTTCCGTGTACCTGGAATCCTGTTCCAGCTCCTTCAGCTTTGGTTCCCCCGCAAAGGCCTTGGCCAGGGTTATCTTGGGATCCTTGGGGATGAGCTTGGTGATCATGTCCGATTCGGGAATGCCGATGTTAAGGACCCTGGCCACATCCTTGATCACCTGTTTCGCCCCGAGGGTTCCAAAGGTGAGGATCTGCCCTACCCGTTCTTTGCCGTACCTGCCGGTAACGTATTCGATTACCCGGTCCCGGCCTTCGTTGGCGAAGTCCACGTCAAAGTCGGGCATGGATATACGTTCCGGGTTGAGGAAGCGTTCAAAAAGCAGGTTGTATTTAAGGGGATCGATGTCGGTGATATTAAGGGAGTAAGCCACGATGGACCCGGTGCCCGAACCCCGTCCCGGCCCTACAGGAATGCCCTTCGTCTTTGCCCAGTTGATAAAGTCCGCTACGATGAGGAAATAACCGGTGAAGCCCATCTGGATGATCACGTCCAGTTCGTATTCCGCCCGTTTTTGTATGTCTTCCCAGCCCTGAAGCGATTCCTTTTTGGCCCTGTAACGTTCCGCAAGTCCTTCCTTTGTCTGGTGCCTCAGGTAGGCGTCAGCGTCGTTGAAGCCCGGGGGTATTTCGAATTCCGGGAGATATTTGGGCAGATCCCTGGTTGCGACCTTGGGAACATCAGCGTTGCAGCGCTCTGCGATACGGATGGTGTTGGCTATAGCCTCCGGGTAGGCGGGAAAGAGGGCCGCCATTTCGTCCCCGCTTTTGAGGTAGAACTGATCGCCGTAGTATTTTTTCCGTTTTTCCTCGGTCCTGAGTTTGCCGGTCCCTACGCAGAGGAGTATGTCGTGGGCAATAGCGTCTTCCTGCTTCAGGTAGTGGACATCGTTTGTTGCCGCCAGGGGGATGCCGGTACGCCGGGATATGCCTATAAGGGCTTCGTTGATCTGCTTTTGGGAAAACGGGCCCTTCAGGGTCTCTGCGGGTATGTTGTGATCCTGGATTTCGAGGAAAAAGCTGCGGTCCCCGAAAATGTCCCGGTAAGCCCGGGCCCGCTGTTCCGCTTCTTTTAGTTTTTCCGCCTGGATGAGCCTGGGGATCTCCCCGGATACGCAGGCCGAAAGGGCTATGAGCCCCTTGTGGTATTTGATAAGGAGTTCCTCGTCAACCCTGGGCCGGTAGTAGAAACCTTCGGTATAGGCATAGGAGCAGAGTTTGACCAGATTGAAATACCCTTCCCGGTTCTCTGCCAGGAGGACGAGATGGTAGTACTTGTTTTCGCTTTCGGAACCATTCTTTTCAAAACGGCTCAGGGGGGAAACGTAGACCTCGCAGCCGATTATGGGGTGGATGGGGTTTTTCCGGGGTATGTGCTTCCCTTCATCGTTGACCGTTTCCTCGCAGGCGGCCAGGAATCCCATGGCGCCGAACATATTGCCGTGATCCGTCAGTGCCAGGTGTTTCATGCCCAGCTCTTCAGCCCTGTCCGCCAGGGCCATTACCGATACGGCGGCGTCCTGGAGGGAAAAATCCGAATGGACATGCAAATGCGCAAAATCTGTCATAATCCGGTATCATAACCTCAAAACGGCGATCCCGCAAGGCGTATACCGGATTTTGGGACTGCTTCAATATGAGGAGTAATACATAATTGAAAAAAAAACGCAGGTTCCCTGCAGGAACACGCCGGCGGAAGGCCGGTGAAAATCCGGGCGGCGATCACTATCATCTCCGTCATCCTTGTCAATTCGCTATGCGCGACAACTGTCGGCATTTACTACAGTAACCGCGAAATCTCAAAACTGTTTTCCAGGATTTGATCCTTGTCGGACGTCTTGCGGCAGACATGATTAGCTCGTCAGTCGATAAGGTCAAACAGGACACCGAATATGTAAGCGGCATGATGGACAGGGCCTACCGTTCAGGCGGCATTGAAGCCCTGACAACAACCCTTGCAAGCGAGGTCGGGCCGGGGCCGAATTTTATTTCCCACGCTGTCGCCTTCCCTGACGGCAGCGTGGTATCTGCCGAAAAGGACGGTTTTGCGTACGCCAAGCCGCTGTTCCCTTCGTCTATTGCCGACATCATCGCAGACTGCGCCGGCGTTAGCGGTGCTTCTGATACCCCGGAAGAAAGCGCGGAGCTTGTAGATTTCTCCGGATCCTGTATTCTGGTGGCTGAAGACGTTGAAATTAACCGGGAGATTGTCGCCGTCCTGCTTGAACCGGCTAACCTGAAAATTGTGTTTGCAAAGAACGGGCGGGAAGCGGTCGAACTGTTCCTGGAACAGTCCAAGCACTTTGGTATGATTTTTATGGATGTGCAGATGCCGGAAATGGACGGCTATGAAGCGACCCGGATAATCCGGAACCACAGCACGGAAATTCCCATAATCGCAATGACCGCCAATGTTTTCCGTGAGGATATCGAAAAATGCCTTGAATCAGGGATGAACGGCCACGTAGGCAAGCCTCTTGATTTGAAGGAAGTGCTCGGGGTATTAAAGACGTATCTGGGCAACGCCGGTTCGGGCTGACAAGCCGGGCTGAAACCAGCCAACCTCGCCCTGAAGTCGAACCTGCGGTTCGACGAGGTATGCTGTTCTCATGTGGTGGTTGCACTCGGGGTTTAATACCTTTTTAACCGCCCTTCAGGGCGGGGTATTAAACCCCTTCGGCACGAATAACTTGGCATTTCGATCAAAAAGTCCGTATTTTCCGTGCGGTCCATGCTTGATTTTTGTATTTCATGGCTATCTTGCTGACAGTGGTGCGCTTCCCCCCGTTAAGGCCGCTCCTGGGCGCAGGAACGCAGGTAATCGACAACATACTGCCCGTACTCGCTTAACCGGGCATAGTTCCCGTTGCTCAGCATGGAAGGGGTGTAAAAAGGATCGTAGCCCCACGCAAGGCTGTGGAGGTTTTTAGCCGTTAAAAAACCGGGAACGAATTTATTGGCGAAATCCTGGATAGAAGCGTACTCAAATTCAGCAGGATTAGTCGAAAATCCCCATTCGGTTACCACTACGGGCCTGACCTCATTCAGGCGGTCAAGCCGCATTTCCCACAGGGCAGAAATGTTCCTGTCATGGTTCCCGTATATATGCCAGGTATAGGCGGTATTGGCATCCTGGAGGAGGTTGTCCCTTATCCCCCTCAGTTCGTAGGTCCAGTAATCCCCGCCTGCAAGTACTACGCAATCGTTCCCGTTATCCCTGATAATTTTGATAAGTTTTTCCCAGTAGGGCTTTAGGGCCTTCCACATGGCGGCAGGGTTGGCGGTGAACCGTTCAGACACCGGTTCATTCCATAATTCAAGCAATACGCGCCCATCCTTGATGTCTCTGGACACAGTATCCCAGAAATCTTCGGCCAGTGTAAACGTTGAATCGTAGGCAATAACCTTGTCATTCAGTTCCTGCTTGTAGCCGTCCGGAAACCCGATAGTGTGATAATCGATGATAACAAACAAGCCCGCGTTTAACGCATCCTGGACATTTTGCTTTAGATACTCAAAAACCTTTGCTTTTTCAGCTTTCCACAAATTAGGGTGCACCGCGATTCTGACGCAATTGGCGTTCATGGTTTTAGCGTCCGCAATATAAGCGTAATCAGGGGGCTTTATAGTAAACTTCTTAAAGTGATACAAGTCCCCTACATTCACGCCCCGGAGCACAACAGGCGTATAGCCGCCGTCTTTGCCGTATTCAAGGAGCGGCCCGTTAACCCTCAGCTTTTTGCCGCCTTCATTTCCCGGCGGTTCCGGCGGATCTCCCTCTTCGCCTTCATTTCCCGGTGGCTCTGGCGGATCCCCCTCTTCGCCTTCATTTCCCGGCGGTTCCAGTGGATCTCCCTCTTCGCCCTCGTTCCCTGGCGGCTCCCCCTGTTCGTCCTCATTCTCAGACCACTCCGACGAGTTCCCCTTTATGGCGGACAATATCCCGTTACAGGACAGGAGCGCGGCAATAACAGCCAGAAGGAGCGATTTTCGTATAATACTGCAGGAAATCCGCTTTTCTGAAAAGGTTTTTATCATTAAGTGTATAGTACAGGGAAAAGGTAAGGGAGTCAAGGATTTTTTAAAAAAACGCAGACTGCGCGGACGGACACGGACAAAAGCTAGATAGTTCAAACAAAAAGTCCGTGTTGGTCCGTATGGCCGGCGGTTAAATTCTTAAATTACAGCGGTATTTTCTTCTTCCCCCATTCAGGAAGAAGCTCCCGGGGATCCGCCGCCAGGGCCCGGACAAGAAGGGCGGCCGAGGCGTCAAGGACAGGTTCCAGGACTGCCAGGTCGGCAGGGCTAAAGTCCGAAAGCACCCAGTCAATAATGCCCTTGCCCGAACCGGGAGGGCCGCCCTGTCCGGGCAGCCTGTCCCCTGGCCTGCCTATGCCGATCCTCAGACGCCAAAAATCGGAGGTCCCGAAATTCGCCTTAATTGACCTGAGCCCGTTGTGCCCCCCAAGGCCGCCTGAAAATTTAAGGGAAACCACCCCCAGGGGAAGCTCCAGTTCATCGTGAACAACCAGGGTCTTTTCGGGCGGAATTTTGAAAAACGAAGCGGCTGCAATAGCCGAATCCCCGGAAAGGTTCATATACGTTCCGGGCATAAGAAAACGGATCTTTTCAGGGCCCGGGCCGCCGGGAGGAGGGGGATCCGGGGAAAAAGTGGCGATGCGGTTAAAATCCATTTCGGCATAGCGGCCTTTGTATTTATCCCGCCACGGGAGGGCGTCATAAAAAGGAAGTTTTGAGGCGGCAAGCCACCCTGTGTTATGGCGGTTGCCTGCGTATTCAGCGCCGGGATTTCCCAGGAAGCAGACCAGTTCAATCATGGATGTGATGCGGCGGGTTATTTACCGCCCTTCTTCTTTACCGGTTCCTGCACCGCGCTTTTGGCAGTAGGTTTTTTAGCCGGAGCCTTTTCCGCAGTCTTTTTGGGAGCCGCCGTTTTTTCCGGCCTGGGTATGTTAAGCTCCCCCTGGTTCGTAATCACCTGGGAGATAAGCCCGTACTTCACCGCCTCGCCGGCGTTCATCCAGTAATCCCGGTCCGTATCTTTTTCAACCTGTTCCCAGGGCATCCCGGTCTCTTCGGAAATCAGGCGGTTTATCTTTTCCCTGAGCTTGTCCAGTTCCCTGGCGTGGATTTCTATGTCTGTAGCGACTCCCCGTATACCCGACAGGGGCTGGTGGATGAGGTAGTGGCTGTTAGGAAGCCCTACCCGCCGTTCCCTGGGAGCGGCAAGCTGTATGATAGCTGCGGCGCTGGCCACAAGGCCCATGCCGATGGTCCACACAGGGGCCTTGATAAACCGTATCATGTCAAAAATGGCGTAACCCGCATCGGCGTCGCCTCCGGGGGAATCGATAAAAATCTGTATCCCCCCGGTTCCCATATCATTCAGAAGAAGAAGCTGCCTGACAGCCCTCTCGGCCAGGTCTTTATTGATCTCCCCTGAAAGCAGGATTGTCCTGGTTTTAAGCATCTTGAGTACCAGCGGATCCGGCCCCTGGCGCCCCGGTTCCCCGTTTTCGTCATCTTCCTGGGCCCGTGCATACGCATGTCTGTGTTGTTGAAACCTATCCATAAAATCCTCCGGGATTGCTTTTTCAGCTCTGATGGTACTAATGGTACTCTACAAAGATAGCCGTATCCGGCAAAAAAGTCCACCAGCGGGGCTAAAAGGAAAAAACCGCGGACCATCACAGACGGACACGGACGAAGACGAAGAAGAATAGTAACCGCAACGGCGCAGAAGGCGAAAAAGGAGAAATACCGCTTTGTTATCAGCAATACCATTCTGATTCATTTTCTTGTCTTATCCTTCTTCGCCTTGGCGGTTACTATTCTCTTTTATCCGTGGTTATAGGGTATATACACCCTGGGGACCCGCTTATTGATATTACAGGTAATCTCGTAGGGGATAGTTCCGGTCTTCGCGGCAATGTCAGCGGCGGTTTCGGCGTTTGGGCCGAAGATTACCGCCTCGTCCCAGCGTTTTACGCTGGTTTCGGGGCCCAGATTGACCATGCACTGGTCCATGCAGATACGGCCTGCAAGGGGATAGGCCCTGCCCCGGATATACACCGAATGGCGCCCGCTTAAAAGCCGGGGGAGGCCGTCGGCATAGCCCGCAGGAAGGGTGGCGATATAGGCGTCTTCCGGCGCGGTCCAGAGGCGGCCGTAGGAAACAGCATCCCCTTTGCGTACTTTCTTGATGAACACCACGGCGCTGCGAAGTTCCATAACCGGCTCCGATACAAGAGCGCCGGGAATCCCCGCTCCGGGGGAATAGCCGTAAAGAAAAATACCCGGCCTGAGGAGGTCGAAAAAGGCGTCTTCGTGGAAACAGAGGGCTCCTGAATTGGCGGCGTGGAGAAGCCCCGGATCCAGGCCCAGGGCCCGTACCGAATCCACAGCCTCCCGGAATCGGGCAAGCTGCTTTTTGGTATACATTAGGTCTTCACTTTTCTGGGAGTCGGAAACTGAAAGATGCGTCGCCATCCCGCCAAGGCGGAGGTTTTTCCGGGAAGCGATAAAAGCCGCCAGATCAGCCGCTTCTTCAGGGCGGCAGCCCATACGGCCCATCCCGGTATCTACCTTCAGGTGCAGTTCCAGGGTTCTGCTTGTTCCTGCGGCGGCGTCCGCAAGGGCTTCCACGGCTTCCCGGTCCCCGGCAAAGGGGATAAGTTCCAATGCGGCGATGTCCCGCATCTCCTCAGGCAGGGCCTGGGAAAAAAGAAAGACCGGGGCTTTGACGTCTGCCTGCCTGAGTTCGGCCCCTTCGCTTACCGCAGCAACCGCCAGGTATCCGGCGCCGTTTTCCAGCGCAGTACGGGCAATTTCCACGGCCCCGTGGCCGTAGGCGTCGGCTTTCACGGGCACGCAGATTGCAGGACCTTCTCCTGCCTTCTTACGGGCGGTTTCCAGGTTATGGCGGAAATTATCCAGATGAATCAGAGCTTTCGTCGCCCGCATAGTTTCCTTGTTTCGTAATAATTGTTTTTTCAGACTATGTAGGATATGATATAGGTAATGTTCCGAGAATTCTATAACCATGTTTGAACAGCAGATCAAAGCGGCGCTTCCTGCCGTAGCAATAGGTATGTTTCTCCTCTTTTGTTCCTGCGGAGAGATGGATTCCGTATTACCCATAAACCAGACTTATCAGGTTTCCGCCCTGGCAGGGGAAAAATCCCTGGATGATAACGCCCTGCTTCTCCGCGCCGGCGAGATTAAGCCCTTTTTTGTCCACTCCGTAAAGGGCGATCCCGATGTGGCGGGGCTCAGGGTACTATTACAGACTGACAGCGAGCCTTTAGCCAGGGAAGCGGCGTTCTATCTGGAACGCCTGGACCAGGATTTGCCGCCTTTCGCGCTGCCCCAGGACCTTGAACCAGGGGCTTATTTGATGGTTTTCCAGGTTTTAGGGAGGGAAAAGCAGCTCCTGGCAAAGACCGAAAAACCTGTGTATTACCTGGCGGATCTGGATTACTGTATTGACGGCATCAACGCCTACCTGCCGGGGGCCTCGTCAGGCTCCCATCTTATCCCCCCTGGAACGGTGGTGCTTCTTGAAGCCCTGATCGAAGTTGATGAAGGTCTGGACCCTTATATTGTCTGGTATAACGGAAGAAACCGGATCGGTATGGGGAAGCTGTCGGATGGACTGGGGCGGCTCCTCTGGAAAGTACCTGCCCAAACGGGATTCCAGAACCTTATGGCCGAGGTTGTTCCGTTCCCGCCTGTAAGCGGCAGGGATCCTCCTGCTGCGGCTGGCCGGGTTCCCAGGGTCCTGGGGGGAAGGATGCGGGAACTGTCCCTGCCGGTTACGGCTAAAGGCGGGGCCCAGGGTCCGGCTGGGTCTGTTGTAAAGGAGGACGGGAAAATATCCGCCCTCTACCGGTTTAGCGGGAACCTTCAGGATTCTTATGCTCCTTTTTTGGAAAACGAGCTTATCCCCTGGGATTTTGAAAACGAAACTTCCGGAAAAGCTCCCAGGTGGCTGCCTGGAGACAGTATCTACGGCTTGGCTGTGGGCCCTGAAGATACCTACTCCGTCCCTCTCGCGGCTATGCAGCAGGGTTCGGGCTGGTTGGGGAGTTTTTCTTTCCGCTTTAAGCCCCTCAGAGACGGCGTTCTTTTCAGGGCCGGCTTCATTGGGATCGAAAACGGTCCGGGCGGGCCTGTTCTGGAATTGAGTCTGGAAGCCGGAGGTCTTGTCCTCTCTGTTACCGCCGCAGCAGGAGAACAGCAGGAACAGTTTTCCATAAATCTTCCTTTAGAAGAGGAATTTATTACCTTTCTTTTGAACGTTGCCCTCAGGGACGGCTTGTTCAGCGCCGCTCTGGGACAGGATGAAAAAACGCTGGTCCTCGATCATCCCTTAACCGGGGAAGGGATCTACCGCTTGGGCGGAAAAGCTGCGGCTCCCCCTGATGCTGAACCTGAGGAAGAGGCTCCGCTGGGGCCGGTAGCGATCCTGGACGAGTTTGCGGTTACCTTCAGTTCAGAAGCCCCGGTTCCCGCGCCGGAAGGGGGAGCCAGAGCGGCGCCCCGGACAGAAGGCGGGGATTCGGATGCGGCTCATTTATGAAACAAATCCCTGCCCTCCTGGTTCTGGCAGCCGTACTGGTTGCGGCGGGTTGTGTCAGCGAAGGCGGGAACAAAACGATAATCCCCGAAGCGGCAGGGCCTCGTGAAGAAGTCAAATCTGACTGGCAGATCAAAGATTACCAGGAAAGCGCCGCAGGCAGGGGGCTACCTTCCTGGGTAACAGCCTTTCTCGACGGCGGGAATCCGGCAGTTGAAGCTCTGGAGGAATACCAGGACCGTTATGTTTTTGTCGCCATGAATAGAGGCGCCAACTTCAGGGCCCTGGAACAGTGGCGGCTGGGTTTTTCGCCGGAACTGGATTTCCCGCGCCTTGCTGCCATCAGGATAGAAAACCGCTTTCTTTCTGTTTCTTCGGGCTTTCCTGACGCCGATTACGGCGCGTATTACGAAACCCTTATCCGCGCCGCTTCGGACGCCTCCTGGAGCGGGGTTATCCGTGAAGGGGATTACTGGGTTCGCAGGGAATTTGCCGGCCAGCCGAGCGCGCTTCAAGACAGGGAAACCTATGATTTTCTCATTATCAATACTATTGAAAAATCCCTCCTGGCCTCTCAGGTAAACACCCTGCTGCAAAGCATAACGCCTGATCCTCCTTTATCAAGGGATCAAAGCGCAGCGGTAAACCGCATACGGGAGCGTTTTTTCGAGGGTTTTTAACGGTAAAAGCGCCTGCCGGTATTTCGGCGCGGCCCGCTTGACCCGGACAAAACGAGGTATTAGGCTCTAGTCCATGAACCCGGAAACAATACAGATTATGCCGGCAGAAAACCTGCCCCTGCTGACAGCGGTTTACCGCTGGGGCCTTGAGATAATACGGGCCATACAAGGCATTGAAAATCCCGGCTTGACAGGGGTTATAAAACTAATCACCGCCCTTGGGTCCGAGGCCTTTATCATTCCTTTACTGCTCCTCATATTCTGGTGTATTGATGAAAAACGGGGGTTCAGGCTTGGGATTCTTGTCATCCTTTCGGCATGGATGAATGTCTTCACAAAAGGTCTTTTTAAGCAGCCCCGGCCTTACAACCTGGACCCTTCTTTGGGACTGGCCTCTGAGCAAAGTTATGGTTTCCCTTCAGGGCACGCCCAGATGAGCCTTACCTTCTGGATACCCATCGCTTCCTGGGCAGGGGGCGTCAGAAAACAGGGGCGGCTTTTTATTCGCAGGCGGGTCCAATACCCCGCCCCTTGGGGCGGTTTTGATACTGGCCTTTGCTGTAAAAACATGGGTATTGGATCCCGCATACAATCCATACCTATCAGAACCAACCAT
>JAISZE010000108.1 GCA_031269405.1 Treponema sp.
ATTTTTTCAAATTCCGAACGGCAGATTGCGGCGTCCCAGATCACGGTGCTTCCGTCTGTGGAAGAGATACGTTTATCCCAGACAGGGACCGCGTTATGGTTGGCCCACATAAGATAAAACTTCATTTTGCTATTGTTCTTAGCGCGTAAAAAACCATTATCCAGACACTGCTCCAAAAAAGGCCTGTTATCGTACCAGTACCAATCGTAAATAAACACATTTACCCCGTGATCCGAGGCGGCTTCAATTTCCATCTCCATCACATAAGGATCGGCCTCGTTGACATAGCCCCAGAGCGGCTTCCGGGGCCATTGGTGTCCCGGATACTTGGCTGCCGCGGCTTTAACCGTCTGCCATTCCCCGTAGCCTTCGGGCCAGAACTGGAGCGAGCGTTTTTCATCGCCTGTGTAGGAAGGCCAGATATAAGCGGCAATATCATACTTCATAGAAAATCCTCTTAATTATATATAGATAGATTGTTCAATAAACTATAAAGCTATAGTATGGTCTTTAGCAAGAGAACGAGAAGGATGGACCGATTATGATCACCCGTTTTGATAACCCTCCGCCTGAAAACCGCGCCAGGCCTTTCTGGTTTTTTAACGGCGATATGAACCGGGATGAAGTAAAAAGACAGATCCTGGAGATGAAAAACAAGGGCCTGGGGGGCTTTTTCCTCTGCGCCCGGCAGGGCCTCCAGGTTCCCTATCTTTCCGAAGACTGGTTTTCCCTCTGCCGCTATGCGGTGGATCTGGCAAAGGAAATGGGTCTTGAGGTCTGGCTCTATGATGAATATCCCTATCCTTCAGGAATGAGCGGCGGGGAAGTTACTATACTCCACCCTGAGATACGGCAGACAGAACTGGTCTTTGAAGATAAAACTTTTGAAGGGAAGGTCTCCCTCGGCCTGGGCAAGGTAAAGCTACTTTCCGCAGCGGCCTATCCGGTGGAAAAAGGCAAAACTCTTTGGGAAAAAGGAAGGGATCTTACGGCCAAAGTGGGGATACTCCAAAACGCCCAGGTTTACCAGCGTACCATGCTGGCCAACTCGGTACACAATACCAAGCGTTATTTTACCTACGGCCCGGGCAAGGAACTTAGGTGGGAAGCAGGCGGGACCTGGCGGGTGATTATGGCTGGGGAAAAAGTTATCGATGAATTTAAGTATTACGGGGATTTCCTCGATCCCGCCAGCCCCCTGGGAGTGGATACGTTTATCGAAACCACCTACGAGGCTTACAAAAAAGTTCTGGGAAAGGATTTCGGCGGAGCCATCAAGGGTATGTTCGGCGATGAAACCGGTTTTTTGGGCGAGTACCCCTGGTCCCATGAACTCCCAGGCTATTACCGGAAACGCTTTGGCGCTGAGATTTGCGAATCCCTGGCGGGCATCCTTGATCCGTCGTATCCCGGCGCCCGCCTTATCCGCTACCGTTATTTTCAGTGCCTCCACGAACTCCTCCGGGATAATTACCACAGGCGGCTTTCCCAATGGTGCGAACAGAACCGCATCCTCTATGTTACTGAGATCCCTTCTTTCAGAATGAGCAACGAACAGTACAGCCATATACCCGGAGGAGACCCTAACCACGACAAACTGGGCTTCCCTCTGGAAAAGGCCGTCCAGCGGGATTTCCCCGGTTTCCGCTCAAACTCCAAAGTGATAAGCGCCCTGGCCCGCCAGTTTGGCCGCCGGGATTCTATGGCCGAGAGCTTTCACTCCATCGGCTGGAGCATGACCCTCCAGGACGCCAAATGGCAGATTGACCGGGAAACCCTGATGGGCATATCGTTCCACAATTTTCACGCTTATTACTATACCATAGACGGCATCACCAAACACGACGCCCCGCCTTCCCAGTTCGTCCAGAATCCCTACTGGAAACACTACAAACAATTCGCCGGTTACTGCGCCCGTTGCAGCCGCTACATTACCGAAACCGAATCTTCCGCAGAGACCGCTCTTTTCCACCCCATTACCAGTTGGTGGACTTCGGGCATAAACCCCCTGCTCCGTATGCGTTACTCGGGCAATGACCCGGAAGAGGAAAAACGGGTGAACCGCCTTATCGACGACTATGTGTATCTCTGCAAAATTTTTATCTTTGGCGCTGTTGACTACGACGATCTTGACGCTGAAGTCCTGGCCCTATCGCGGATAGAAAACGGTTTTATTTCAGTAGGGAAGGCCCGGTACAATACCCTGGTAATTCCGCCGGTAAAAAACCTTGAAGCTTATGCCTGGAAGCTGATTGAACAATTTATCGCTTCAGGAGGAAAAGTGCTTTTCTGCGGATTGGCGCCTTACGAAATTATAGAAGAAGACGCTGAGGGAAAAGGAATCGATCCTGCTTCCTTTTTTGAAAGGTCCTGGGATCTCCCCGGAGAGGATACGTATTACGGTCCTGCCGGCAAGGCGAAGATCCGGGGAAAAGGCAATGTCCGTTTTCTTCACGCCCCCGGAGGGCTTGAGGCTTCTAAGGCCGGGGATCTTATTGTCAAAACAGTGCGGAAGTTCTCGCCTCAGCGTACTATCATCACCATTCCGGCGAAACACTCCAAAGGGGTTGTTGCCAGCCGCAGGGAAGACTCCGGGGCCGATTACGCGCTTCTCTCCAGCCAGGACGGGATTTCCGCCCTCTGCGCCGTCGAGTCCGCCCTGCCGGGGAAGGCTTTTGTGGAATTCGATCTTGAAACAGGAACGGCCTTCCGCCTTGAAGGGAAAAAATCCGCAAAAGGAAGGAGGTTTGCCGAAGTCGCCCTCTCGCCCTGGCAGACCCGGCTTATCGCCGTTATGGAAGAGAAAGCCGCTTCCTGTTACCCGGAAAAAGAACCTCCCCGGGAATTGCAGGAGATCATCCTGCCCCTTAACGAAAGCCTCCAGGTGAAAATCGCGGGCCCTAATGTCCTGCGCCTTGACGATATGGATCTTTCTGTTGACGGCAGCGAATACCGCCCCTGCCCGCCTCACATGTTTGTGGAACAGGCAAGGCTGGCCGGCCTCATCGACGCCGCAAAGCACCTGAGCTTTGACGGCGGTTTCGGCCTTCCCCTGCGGCCTCACATGAAATACCCCATTAGGGCGGATTACCGGTTTACTTTTTATGTTGAAGCTGTCCCGGACGGCATCGAACTCATGCATGACCGCATGGGTGTCATGGGCGGACACTGCATCACTGTCAACGGAAAACCTGCCGGCGCTTTCAACCCGCGCTTCATCTATGATCAGAATAACCTCATCGCTGATATCGGCTCTCTGGTCAAGGAGGGAGAGAATACCATTGAGGTTGAAGTTGAGATCGCCCGGGACTGGCACGGCGTCAGCGATCCCCTGTACCTTTTGGGCGGTTTCGGAGTTTTTAACCGGGGCGGCCGTTTTGTGATAGGCAAAAAGCCCGAAAAGGCCCTTCCTGTTTGCGGCGTCATTGAAGGCTTCCCTTTTTATTCCGGCGAGACGACCTTTACCTTAAACCTCGCTCTGCCAAAAGAAGGCGCCTTCATCACTCTGGACAAAAATTGCGGCCTCCACGAATGTATCGGCCTCGTTGCGGATGGCAGGGATCTTGGCGTCAGGGCTTTCGCTCCCTACAGATGGGAACTCCAGCCAGGTAAAAACCGCCCTTGTCTTTCCAGGCTGGAACTTACTGTTACCAACACTCTTATCAACATGCTTGAAGGCAGCTATTTCGATTATGAAAAGGGGGAAACCGCGCCTATTTCCCTTTCAGGAGCTGAAGAAAAAATCCAGCCTTTAAGCGCCCCTGAACTTTGAAAGACGTTGTTCCCTGGCAGGTCTAATAATCTTTAAATGTACCTTGTTCGACTGTTAGCGCTCCGGGCCGCAGAACGGCTGAACTTGACCTAAATAACCCTTATTACGGGTCAAGTTGAGCGCTCTCAAGGAGGGCCGCAATATTGACCGCGCTCTCCCAGGGACGGCAGGGGGTTCCCTGGGGAACACCGTCCTTATAGTACTCTACCCAGGCCCCTGCGG
>JAISZE010000121.1 GCA_031269405.1 Treponema sp.
TCGGCGGTAATGTCGCCCATGATCTTTGAGAAAGCCCTGTCCATGGCCAGAAACGCCCTGGGCGGAGAAGGCGCCATAAGGGACTGCGGCATTTACGTGGCGGATCTCCAGGAAGCAGCCTGGGACTGGTCAAGAGGGGAGCCTCCCATGGATAACCCCGCCTACTACCTCAGGTTCATGAAAACCTTTAACCGCATGGGCTGCCGCGTAAAGTATATCCGGGGGGACAACCGGGATTTCTTTGCCGCCCTCTGCCGTGCCCTGGAGAAGAAAGCGGCGGGCTTGCAACGCAATACCTGAACATGATTTTCTCCGTACTATGCAAAACTAAAATTCCAGTAAGCCGGTTTCCGTAATCCGCTTGTCCTTGTCCGCTATCTTGATGGTTTTGATCTCATAGGGGGAAAAGGAAAACGTTCCTGTAACGCCGATCCAGGTAAACGCAATTTCTGCCGCAGTCTCTTTGCCCCCGGCTTCAACAGCCCGTATTACCCAGCCGTCGCCGTCTTCACCGCGTTTTATCGTACTAATAATAACCGACGAACCTTCTTTGATTTCGCAGTAACTGAATTGCGCCGGGAGCTTTCCTCCGTGCGGTGATTCAACCACGTAAAGAGGCCGCTGGTTCAGTTCCAGGGCACGGCGGGTAATTTCATCATTGCCCATGCTTTGAAAGCCGTTCCCGTTAGAACAGCCAAAAAGCCGCAGGTGGAATTCGTGCTCTCCCTGATCCATGTAACGATGGTACATATCCGGGCGGGGATGCTGCTCCTCGTGGTGGGCATAAACCGGGCTCCTGAGCAGGGTAAGATCGAGGCTGCCTTTTTCCGCGCTGCAGGAATAGATCCCGTCGTTCAGTACGGCCAATGCCGCTGTCCCGGATGAAAGTTTTGCCCAGCGCTGGAGAGGCCATTCTGTCCCGTCAGCCGCCCGTTCAACAGCCCCGTAAGGAATTTCCGAAGTGAATGTCCTGCAGTCAAAGGCTGATCCTGCACAGAATTTGAGCAGCCGGTGATGTTCGTTCCAGATAACCCTGAGCTTGAGATCCAGCTTTCCCTGTTCCCCGTTTAACAAGACCCTGAGGATTACGGTACTGTTAAAAAGCCGGTAAATAATTTCGTATTCCGTTGATACCGGGCCTTGGGATACCAGGGTGTAGGATTCCAAATTCATCTTCCGTTTGGCGCCTTTGTAGGATGAGAGGGCATGGGTCCAGGTGTCGGACTCGTCATCTATGATAACGGGGCCCGCGCCCTGCCCTCCCAGAAATTCGATCTTCTCCTTGTGGTTATAAAAGGAAGTGATAAAACCGCTTTCCCGGTCAATGACAAGTTCCCAATCTTTGGACCTGATATGGTTGGAAGCGGTACGGGTATACTGGAATTTCAGAAACTCGCCGATCTCAAGGCCGCTTCTCAGATTTTCAAGGCGGTACGAAGCATAACCCAATGGCGGAAGTTTTATATTGAAACGAATGGCCGTGGCAAAAGAACCTGTGGTAACGGCGCTTGTGCCCGCAAGTTCAAAGGGTATTTCGTTTCCCTCACCGTCAAAGACCCTGCCGGCGGCGCCGGTTACGTCAATCGTATCGCGAATTTCCCAGGGATGGGGGTTCCATATAACAACGGTCGAACCCTCCTTAAAAGCCGCAACTTGCGCTGCGAGCCGCTGGAAAAGGACGGCGGTCATCTGGTTGGCCGTCTCATAACCCCAGGCATAGGCGGCCAGGATCTTGGGATATGCTTCGGGTATGGAACAGCCTCCAAGGGAATCGTGAAACTGGCATGTCAGCACTTTTTTCCATCCCGCCGCAAGGGCCGCGAAATTGTCCGAAAGTTCTTTGCCGGAACCGCCGGTGACGGCGAGCATTTTTTCCGCAAACATAAGCTGTTGTTCGGTACTGTTATTCGCCCGTTTTACGCCGCTCAGGGATGAATAACAGCCAATGGCGTGGTACTGTAGTTCATCCTTTACGGTTGGAATCCCCGGCAGTTCTGAGACTGCCTCAAAATAATGCTGAGGGTCGCTGTAAACCAAGGGCTGGCCTTTGGCTATTAATTCATCGATGGTTTTGAGGTTCTGCCTGGTAGGCCCCCCGCCGTGATTCCCCACGCCGTAGAAGCACATGACGGGCCTGCCTTCAGTTTCAGCGGCTTTTTCGTGTTCCGCAATCTTCACGGCAAGCCCGTCCCCCCAGCCGGCAGCCGAGGTGTAGCTTATCATAAGCCGGTGGGCAAGCACCCTGGAACTGTCGATGCCCGCCCAGTTGAAGAGCACCGACGGCAGGGCCTTTTCATGGGACATGGGCCGCATGAAAACATAGAAATCAAGGCCGGCCTTTTTCAGAAGCTGCGGCAGGTTCCCGTTGTGGCCAAAGGAATCTACGTTATACCCAACCTTCGCGGTAACGCCGAATTTTTCCTTGAAGTAGCGCTGGCTATAAAGCCCGTGACGGGCGAACGCTTCCCCGGAAGGGGCGTTACAATCCGGCTGGATCCACCAGCCTCCCGCGATGCACCAGCGCCCCGCATGAACCGCCTCTTTGATACCCTCAAAGAGGCCGGGATCCGTGATTTCAACCAGGCTGTAGTAATAAGCACATGCCGAAGTAAAAATAAACCCCTCATGTTCCCTGATGCGGTCAAGGGCAGACGCGAAGGTCGCCCTGATTTCCTGGAATCCTTCTTCCCAGCGCCAAAG
>JAISZE010000049.1 GCA_031269405.1 Treponema sp.
TTTTAACTAATGACTCGTTAGTTGAAACTTTTAACCCGTTAGTTCTAACTGTTGACTCATTAGTTGAAACTTTTAACCCGTTAGTTTTAACTGTTGACCCATTAGTTGAAACTTTTGACCCGTTAGTTTTAACTGTTGACTCACTAGTTGGAACTTTTGACCTATTAGTTCTAACTAATGACTCATTAGTTGAAACTTTTAACCCATTAGTTTTAACTGTTGACCCATTGGTTGAAACTTTTGACCTGAAAATTCCAACTGTCGGCCTGGAAATTCTAACCGGCGCCCCAAAAATTCCAACTTCCGGCTTATTCGTTGTAACTGATGACCTGTCCGGCATACAGACCGGATCGCCGGCGTGTCCGAATGGGTAAATTTGACACACTTTTTGGGGAATCGGACAAGCCGCAGGCTTGCTTTTATAAAAAGGAGGGAATTTAGTAGTTTTGTTTAGTAGACAAAAAGGCCGTTTGTGTGTATCATATGAGCCCGGAAGCGTGTTCTATAGCATTTTTTACACCGCCGTCCCTGGCGACTGCCAATGGTACAAGCATGGTTTTATTGTAGTATCTTTTGAAAATTTGTACAATCCCCTGAATACCGCGCCGTTGCGGTTACTCTTCTTCTTCGTCTTCGTCCGTATAGTCCATGTCCGTCCGGGCAGCCCGTGGTTATTTTGTTATGGC
Source organism: Treponema sp. (assembly GCA_031269405.1). The sequence goes on from JAISZE010000049.1 coordinate 687, forward strand.
TGGAGCAAAAAAAAGCCTGTTACAGACAAGTCTGTAACAGGCCCCGCCCTTGAGGCATATCGGACATATAGTGATTTGGGAGGGGAACTATAAATCCGACATTTAAAATATCGGCCAGGGAGCCCAAAATCTTAATCAAATTGAAGTAAACCATGGAAATTTACAACCTGTTTCCGGCATAGAACAGCGGGGCTTACTCAAAAAGATTCGCCATCTTTTGGGCTTCCCCAAGGTTTGCAAACTGCGGGAAAAGAAAGTACATGCCTGTTTTCCCGTATCGCTTCACCAGCCGTTTGGCGCTCTCCGCCCAGTCCGAAGCGCCCCCGTCATAGAGCTGTATCCACAGCCCCTTCCCCGCGGCCCGCACTTGATCGTAAATAGAATACCACTTTTCGCAGCCGCCGTCAGGTTTGCCCGCGCCGCAGGTCCATTGCAAGGCGTCCAGTTCCTCTATTTCCATCAGCGCCGGCACGTGCTTTATCGCGTCCGGGCCGTCCAGGTGGTAAAGCGAATGATCCAGATTACGGCACTGTTTACGCAGGGAAGGCTGGACGTATTCCCTGAACAGTTCCGGGGAGATGAGGGCGCAGTAATCACACTGAACCTTGGCAACCCGGCCTTTCCCCAGAATACAGAACGCCGTATAGGAACTGGAACCGTCCTCGTCATGGAGGAGATTGTAAAACCGGTCGTAGTACCGGAAGTAAACGCCGTCCACGATTTCCACCCCCCGGCTGACCGCCTCCGGTTCGTCAATCATGTCGTAGCAGAGGTTCTGAGGCCCCCTAAGGGCGGAGAGTATGTCCAGATTTTCGATAATATCCGGGATGCTCACATAGAAATCCCCTGCGGCCAGGGCCGCCGCTTCTTCCGCCATTTTCTGGTGCAGGGCCCACCAGTAATTGTTTTCATCGTAACCCAGGGCGTCAAATTCCAGGGGGCTTTCGCACTTTTCCTTGTACCACACCGTATCCCAGGCAAAACCCGGCTCTCCCCCCAGGTAGAGGGCCATGGAACCGGGCCCCAGGTTGATGTCCGCAGCGGGAAAGGCGTCTCCCAAAAAATAATGGGTTTCGCAGTAGTTCCTGAAACCCGCAAGGATGGAAGAAACATTGACGTATTTGTCCCGTGGTTCCCGGGGCTCTTCCACCGGTACGGTCCTGCCCGGTTTTCCCGCGGCGATGATACGCATCAAAGGCCGGTCCGCGGGTTTATCCGTGGGTTTATCCGTGGGTTTATCCGTGGGTTTATCCGTGGGTTTATCCGTGGGTTTATCCGTGGGTTTATCCGTGGGTTTATCCCATGATTCCCGGTTCCACCACTGCTCAAAACGGTTCTTTACCGCCTGCCAGTCTGCTATATACGTATCACGCATAAAATCCCTCCATTTTAATCCTCTTTAATCCTCCACCCCAGGGCTATCAAAGTTTATTTGCGGGCCGCGTTTAGAATTCTGCGCGGGTTTCATTCATTTTCCGTGATGTTTACATCCACCGACAAGGCAATCTTGTAGGTTTTCCCTTTCTGGACCGTTACAGGCCGGATTATCGAATAATCGCTGATTTGGAAACGTACCTCATGGAATCCCGGATCCACGGGGCAGGGGGTCTGGGGATTTAGTATCGGGGCGTTATCCAGGAAAATTTTGGCGTTTTCGGGATATTCAAAGATGATAAGCGGAGTAGGGTCCTGGAGTTCCACGAGAAGATCCAGAATTTTTGCCCGTTCTACCACAAAACGGCGGCTCTGGTTCCGGTAATCATCGGAAAGGACCACCAGGTGGTGTTCACCTTCTTTGAGGAACAGTTCTTCCCCGGTATTTTCGAGTACAGCATCGTCAACAAGCACTGTTACCGGCCTTCCGGGGAGCTGTTGGGGGTAGAGAAAGCTCAATTTTACCGCCCCTTCGTCGCTCAGGATGGGTTTGACTGCCAACTGGAAAACTATGTTTTCCAGTTCCTCGCTAATCCCCTTTATAACCGGCATAAGCCTGAACAGGAGGGGGAAGGAAGAAGGGGGGATTACCCCGGCAAGGACGGTTGTATAAGGGGAACTCCGAAAACCGTGGGAAGGCCGGAGGGGTATCTGCCAGGTATTATGGATTTTATCAGGCAGGGCTTCAAAACTTATCTGCCGCGCTTCCACATCCGCAGCTCCCTGCGGGGGCGCCGCGTTCAGCTCGGCGTACAGTACCGAAGCCAGACTGCCCCGGTAAGCCAGGTACGACTGCGGGGCCGTCAAATCAAGCTGTATGCCCCTGAAAAACCGGGTATCCCCTTCAAGGCGGATAACAGCGGAACTGATATACGAAAGCGGAACCATAGTCCCTTCCAGGCTGTCCAGGGAAACATCATGCGTACCCGCAATGAGGACCCTCAATGACTCGGCTTCAATCCGCAGAGAGAGAAAACTCAGAAAAAACAATACACCGTTCAGGACTTTCATGTTCCCCCTAGGGGCTCCTCTGAAAAAGCCGCAGCAGTCTGCCAGGGTCCCGGGCCCTGCCGTTCTGCCGCAGTTCAAAATGCAAATGGGGCCCGGTAGACTGCCCTGTTGATCCTACCTTACCTATAAGACTACCGGATCGGACCTCCTGGTGCAAGGTGGTTTCTATAATTGATAAATGGCCGTAGAGGCTTACCCAGTTGTCCTTGTGGCTGATGATGATATATCTGCCAAAGACAGGATCTTCTCCCTGTTCGTTTACCGTCCCGTCCCGGGCGGCGTAGACGTCTGAGCCTTCAGGAGCGGCCAGGTCTACCCCCTGGTGCAGCCCGGGCCTTCCGGTTACGGGGTTTATCCTGGGGCCGTAAGGGCTGGATACCCGGATACTCGCAAGAGGGAAGCTGAAACCCCGGTTCAGGAAAAAAACCCGTTCTGTAGGAGAGAAGTCAGCGCCGGGGTAGAAGCGGAACCGCAGTTTTCCTTTTTTCCCTTCCAGGGTTACAGGCGCTCCTTCTTCGCGGTTCCGTGAAAAGCTGAGGAGCCGCTCAAGATCGCTGCCCGGTATTTCAGGAACGAAAAGCCCCGGCGCCGAAGGGAGAAACAGCGCTTCTTCAGGCGCCAGATCCTCAGGATGCGAGAGGCGGTTCAAGGTAGCAAGACTTCCATAGGGAATGTTGCAGCGCGCAGCGAGGCCCAGAATATCCTCTTCCTCTCCAGGCACATAGGTATAGACTGTAAGGGACTGGGCTATCTCCTCAGGAGAAAGGCGGGAAAAGAAGCTGATCTGTCTGGCGGTTTCCACATCCTGAAGGTACTGTTTAAAAATAACATCCCGGTTATCCAGCATGGTTATTCTGGGGAATAATAAACCATTCTCTTCAGCTCCTCCGTACAAGGGAAGGGCAAAAAAGAGGATATAAAAAAAAGGCAAGGCTTTACCCTTGCCTTGCCGCGTCAAATGTGTAACCGTCTATTCCTCGGAAATAGCTTCCACCGGACAGACCCCGGCGCAGGCGCCGCAGCTCTGACACTTAACGGGATCGATCCAGCGCTTCCCGTCTTTTTCGGAAATAGCTTCTACCGGACATTCGCTGTCACAGGTACCGCAGTTTACACAGGCGTCTCCGACTTTATAAGCCATATCAAACCTCTCTCCATAAAGTTTATATATAATATATTCTTTTTCCGGGATTTTTACAAGATCCCGGCGCTGAAGGTGTAAATTCCTCCAATAATTAACCAGCCAACAAGAACCAAGATCCAAAACGCAAAAATCCGCTAAAGCTCAAGTTTTAAACTCCGATATTTTAAATGAAAGTGGACCGGATCTATGCGCCCGTTGGGCCACCTGGAGCCGGTTCATGACGGAACTATCCAAGTTCCCCCTCACCCTTCCGGGAACGAGCGGGTCGAGGGTTCAAAGGCACGTATCTCTAAAATTCTAAGTATTCCTATTAGGAATACTTAGAGAGGTCTGTGCGTATGCGCGGATCTCACGGCATGGATGCCGCGGCGCCGAAGGCTGTCACAGGGACGGCTGGCGCCGGAAATGCCAAAGGAGTGTTTTATGATTATTATCACAACTTAAGCGCAATGTTTGCCGACAGGTCCCTCAAGGTTACCCAGGTTTACCTGGACAAGAACATGGAGAAACTGTCCAGCGGCTTGCGCATCAACCGCGCCGGCGATGATGCCTCAGGGCTCGCTGTTTCCGAAAAAATGCGAAGCCAGATCCGAGGTCTGAACCAGGCGTC
>JAISZE010000069.1 GCA_031269405.1 Treponema sp.
CATGTCCCTGATAAAGCCGTCGGCATCGGCCTGGAGAGCCCGCTTTTGTACGGCCTCCCCGTCAAGATCCGGCCTGCCGTAAGCGATGTTGTTTTTGACGGAATCCGAAAAAAGGAAAATATCCTGCATGGCCATGCCGATATGGCGCCTCAGAGAGGACGCGGTGTACTTTCTCACGTCAACGCCGTCGAGGAGAACCTCCCCGGATGCGGGCTCGTAGAACCGGGTGATGAGGTTGACGAGGGACGTTTTGCCCGATCCGGTGCTGCCTAGTATGCCGATGGTGTCACCCGCGCCGGCCTTGAAGCTGATGTTGTCCAGGATCGTGTTTCCGTCAATGACCAGGCTGACATTGCGGAACTCGACTGCCCCCGCCGGGCGTTCCGTAAGCTCAATGGCGCCGGGGGCATCGGAGAACCCCTTCGGGGATTCCACCACTTCCCTCAGCATGGCAGCCGTGGCGTTGTAGCGCTGGAGGTCGGCCAGAATCAGGGCAAGCATACGCAGGGGGTTGGCCAGAGCCCAGGTGAGGGACGAGAACGCCAGGTACTGGCCGGCTGAGATGCGGCCCTCTATCAGGAAGATACCTCCGGCGATGAGGGTGATGATCCCCAGGAGGTTGCTCAGAAGCTCCATGATCGGCTGATACCGCGCGGCTATCACGGCGTTACCGCTGCTCACGTCCCGGAAATCGGCGTTGTGGCTCTCAAATTTGCCGATCTCGTGATCTTCCCTGGCAAAAGCCTTGACCACCCGGTTGCCGTCGATATTTTCGGTTACCGCGGTTCCCAGGCGCGTCAGCTTTTCCCGAAGCAGCACGAAGCGGGGCCTGATGATCGTGATGAAACGGGCGCTTACCAGGAGGATAACGGGAGTAACCGCCGCGAGACAGAGGGCAAGCTGCCAGTTGATGAAGATGAGAAAGCTCAGGGCAAAAGCAAAGGTTGCTACCGAGTCCATGAAGGCAAAGGAAACCCAGGCCACGGTGTGCCGCACCCTGTCGAGGTCCTGGGTCATCCGGGTCATAAGGTTGCCCGTCGGAAACTTGCCCAGGAACCGGTAATCCTGGCCTTGAACCATCCGGAACATATCTTCCCGGATGATCGTCATGGCGGTGCAGCTCTCCCGCTCCAGAAGCATGTGCATGGTGTACCGCATGCCAAGCCGCACTACCTGGACAACAAACATAGTAACCAGGAGGGAGATAAGGGGCTCCGTGTTCCCCGGCGTTATCACGTCATCAATGAGTTTCTGGGACAGCATGGGGTTGATGATGAGCATCCCCGAGGTGGCCGCTGAAAGAAACATCGCCGCGGCAAACTGAACACGTTTGCCTTTCATGTAAGACCATAACCACTGTACCTGGGACATGAAAAGACCTTCTTAATAACAGTCCGTATTTTTAAGTTCTAACTTTCATTATACAACATAACCCTGCCCCTTCCAAGAAGCGCAAAGCTTGGATAGAATATATTAAATGAAGGATAAATATAATCGATATTTTAAAAAAATAGAAGTCGTCCTGGATGCATGGCTGCCGGCCGCTCCCAACGTTTCCTGGATCGAAGGGGTCTTTGCCGCCCTGGGGCCGGTTCGGCCGGATCTGGTTTCTTCTCTTATTGAGCCGGGCCGGGATCTTCTAAGCCGGGGAGGCAAACGCTGGCGGCCTCTGCTCATGGTGCTCCTGGCCGAAACCCTTGGGGGCGAGGCCGGGGCCGAAGCGGCGCTGCCTGTTACGCCATTGGTTGAATTTCCCCACACTGCCAGTCTCATTCATGACGATATTGAGGACAATTCGGACGAACGCCGGGGGAAGCCGGCGGTTCATTTCCTTTACGGGACCGATACGGCAATCAACGGCGGGGCCTTTCTTTATTTTTTGCCTCTGGCCTGCCTTGACGCCTTGAGCCTGTCTTTTGAGGAAAAAAACCGCATCTACCGGGTCTGGGGGGAATACATGCGGCGTCTCCATCTGGGGCAGGCCATGGACATTGCCTGGCACCGGGATTTTTCATCCCTGCCGGATCTGGAGGACTACGAGCGCATGTGCCGGCTTAAAACCGGATGTCTGGCACGGCTGGCGGCGGTCCTGGGGGTATACTGCGGCTGTCCGGCCGGCGGCTCCGGGCCGGCGGAGGAGCGCTACGGTGAAGCAGCCGAAAGCTTAGGGGTGGGGTTTCAGATTCTGGACGATGTAAAGAACCTTGCCGAGGGAATTCCCGGAAAAAAGCGCGGCGATGATGTGATAGAAGGTAAGAAAAGCCTCCCGGTTCTGCTTTATCTTCACAGGTATCCGGAAAAAAGAAAATTTGCCGTTCGTTGTTTTGCCGCTGCCCGTTCCACCGGGACCGGCGCTCCTGAGGTAGAGGAATTTATTGGCGCTCTTGCGGGTGCGGGGGTTCTGGAAGAAGCCCGGCAGCGGGGGCTGGAACTTATCGCGGAAAGCAGGGTTTGTTTTAGCGGGGAAGCGTTTGCTGATTTTTTTGATTTAATCAGTTAGGGGGGAAGCGTTATGAAAGACCTGAATGACGAACGTGATATGATGGAAGCTGAGATTTGGACTATCACTCAAACTGAACAGGGAAACGCGGTACTGCTTCAGCCTCTCGGGGCAGAAGAAGTAATACCCATCTTTATTGGTCCTTTGGAGGCTCAATCCATACTCATAGGATTTGATCATATCCTGACGGAACGGCCTCTTACTCATGATTTGATTCTTACCTTAATGAAACAGACAGGGTTTGCTATGCTTAAGGTGGAAATTTCGGACCTCAAGGATAATATCTTTTACGGCCGCGTGTGGTTCCACCGGCCCAATCAGCCCGCTCAGGCGCCTCTCGTTCTGGATGCCCGGCCCTCGGATGCGCTGGCCCTGGCAGTAAGAGCGGGTTGTCCTATTCTGACAGCCCGCAAGGTGTTAAAGCAGGCGGGAATTATGCCGGGTATTATCATCGATTTTCCTGAAATCGATCTTTCCGGTCAGGAACCTTCAGTGAAGAATACGGAAAAGAAGGCTGAGTGGGAAACCCCTCAGAGTCTCAGGCAGGAACTTGACAGAGCAGTGGAAGCGGAGGAATATGAACAGGCCGCGAAAATAAGGGACAAGTTAATTTTCCTTGCCAAAGGGAAGAAAAGATCCGTATAAAAATAGTATCATAGGGCCCTTTCCAAGATATAAAGTTTTTTGGAAGGCTTTAAATAGTCGATAATATATGGTACAATATACGGTAACATACTATACGGCAGAGTTCGGAGCAAAGGTCCCTCCCCCGCGCAAACGGGCTCTTGGGTATGAATCATCAATATGTGTCAGGAATATATGGAAAAGGCGGTGCGGTTGGGAGCCACTAGGGCGGTGATACATGGACTCGTTGCGGATAAAAATCTTCTTAGAGTTCTGTTTGTATATTCCCTTTTCTGTTATCTCTTTTCCCCCGGCGGTTTCCCCATTCCCGTCGGGGTAAGGGCCGAATCCTTGCCTGCGGTAAACGCCGAAAACGGCATGGGAGGCGGTATAACCCCGGAACAGATTCCGGCGACCTATATCGAGGCTTCCGGCGGAGAAGATCCGGAAGTCTTGGGCGTTCCCGAGCCGGAGGAATATTCAAAACCCCATCTGCTCACCTTTACCTCGTATAAGGTAAAACAGGGAGATATTATCGGCAGTATCGCTGTTGAGACCGGCTTGAGCCAAAGTACCATCATTTCCGTAAACAACATAAAGAATACCCGGACCCTGCAAATAGGACAGATACTGAGGATACCTAACCAGGACGGCATCTATTATACCGTTCAAAAGGACGATACTCTGCTTTCGGTTGCCGAACGATACAAGATCGATCCCGGGGACATCAAAATAGCCAATGAACTTTTTTCGGATGTCCTTCATATCAACTCAGGCGTGTTTCTTCCGGGGGCCCGGCTTGGTTCGGTGGAGCTTCAGGAGATAAACGGGGATCTGTTTCTCTGGCCTGTGGCGGGTTATATTACTTCCCTTTACGGTTACAGGGCTAACCCTTTCGGCGGAGTGCGGCAGTTTCATTCCGGTCTGGATATAGGCGCCGCCATGGGTACTCCCGTAAAGGCCGCTATGGCCGGCCGGGTTTCTACGGTGGGCGACGACCAAACCCTTGGAAACTATGTGGTTATCTCCCATCATTCCGGTTACCGCACTCTTTACGGCCACATGAGCTATGTCCGGGTTAAGGCCGGCGCTTATGTGTCGGCGGGCCAGAGGATCGGCGATGTCGGCAGTACCGGGCTCAGTACCGGTCCCCATCTCCATTTTACAGTTTATAAGAACGGCGTTACGGTGAATCCCCGGAGCCTGATGAAATGATTGACGGACAACCATGACATAATAATGTCCCTATGCTAAAGCACCCCGGCGGGGGCTTCGGAAAAGGAGCACTTCTCCTTTTCCGCGGCCAGGGTGATCTTCCGTATGATCTCGTGGGCGTCATCCTCCCCGCTTTCGGCCAAGCAGAAACCGGCCACGTAATCGGCGATAAAACTCTGGCTTGCGGAATTGGAAAGATCCCGTGCCCTGACAGGACCCTTTAAAAAAATCGTGCTTGTTTTAGATACATTCCCCCCTTGCGCGTTCTTCCAATGGCTGGTATGATTATCGTCATCAGCGGATAAGGAGCTTGTTGGCATGTACGATACAAAACGCGGCCCGGCGCTTATGCGCAATTTGTCCCCTTCCCCTGTGGTTCATTATGAATTCTCTTACCCCCCACCCCTACATATAGTGTTCTTCCGGCGCATTGCTCCATTCCCACGCCATTACTCCGGCACATTTTGCCAGCCATGGTCTTTGCTGCACAAAGCCCTTATCCGCCCTGGCATCGGACTTTAGTCCGCAACGCCGTAAACAGCCGAAACGTTAGACGACATAAAATCTGAAATTTATGAAGTCGCCGCCATCCGTGGTGGCAAAATCAACAACCACGCGGCAGAGCCGCGCGGTATGTTGTTCTTACAAGGTATTTGTATTCGGGTTTAATACCTTTATGATCGCGGCAGAGCCGCGGGGTATTAAACCCTCAACACG
>JAISZE010000083.1 GCA_031269405.1 Treponema sp.
TCATCGGCGTCTTCACAGCCGGGGCCATTGTCAGCGCAGTAGTCCTCTTGGGTGTCAAGGCCCTGAGCCTTTTCGTAAAAACAGCGGAATCTTAAAACAGGTACGATTGACAATTTCAGAACGTGACCAAACGGTACGGTTCAACCGCCGCCATCGACGGCTTGTCGATGAAAGTGCCGGAGGACGGTATTTACTGTCTTTTGGGAAAGAACGGCGCGGGGAAAACCACGCTGATGAAGTTGATCGCCGGGCATATCAACGCCACCAGCGGGGATGTCATCGTTGACAGCAAAAAAGCGTCCATGGCGAACCAGCCGGAGTGCGTCAACTTTGTGGAGAGCAATTCCGGGCAGTTCAATATGCGGGTTTCGGAACTGATTGAAACGGCCGGTGCATTGCAGGACGGCTTCGACCTGGGTGTCGCCCGGCAGATGGCCGAGCGGTTCGAGCTTGATATGGGATTGAATTCAGGATATTTTTGGGGAACCCTCAACCTGCTCAATATTTTTGGCTGGGCGGCGGATGGTCTGATTGTAGCCGTAATCGCCGTGTTTACGCCCATTGAGCCGCTCCGCAGGGCCGAAGCCGCGTTCTTTCACACGATTCTTTTCCAGCCCAACGCTTTCCTGCAAATCGTTAGTTGTCTTGCGCTGGCCGTCATAATTTACTTGCTGAATAAGCCGGTTTTGAATCATAAGAAGATATGAGGAAGTAACGCATGAGCGACTGTCACCTTTTGGGAATGCCTGGCACTATCTTTCATACTTCCATTCTCCCAGGGTCCGCGTGGCCGGATCGAACACCGCACCTACTTTGACCAGCTTCCGCCCGCCGGCCATCCAGGGGATGAGATAGCCCTTCTCGTCTATCTGTTTCAGCGCCTCCATCGCAGTCCCACTCAGGGCCAGCTTGAACTCGAACACATACACTGTGTCTTTTGTCGTTACCACCGCATCCGCACGCCCTGCGGCGCTCCGTACCTCCGCCCCTGTGTACTGCCCCATCAGCGTAAAGGCTACGTAAAATATCGCCTGATAGTGCCGCTCGGTCTTGTCGTTTAACTCATAGGGTATGGCCGCGAAAAACGCCCGGAGCCGGGTCATAAACGCCTCCACGTCGCCCTTTTGCAGTTCCTCCACAAAATCCCCTATAAAGAAATCACTCCGCTGAGCGGGCAGATAATGGGGAATCAGGGCTTCAAGAAACCCGTACTCCACCTCCTCATTGGGAAAGCCTAGAATGTATTTGTCCAGTTGGCTGTTATAACCTTTGATGGTCAGGTATCCGCTCTGGTACAGAATAGGCACGGGACTCCCGCCCTGGATGCGGTAGTCGTTGATGAACCGGGCTGAGATTGAAATACCCCGGCCAAAATCCAGGAGGTCAAAATCAGCCTGCTGCAGCAATTTAATGAGAAAAGTGGGCGTCCCGGTCTGAAACCAGTAGTACTGAAACCGTCCGATGGCAAAGGTATTGAGGACACTGAAAGGATTGTACACCCCGAAGGCTTCCGCCATACTCCCGTACCCGGAAAAATGATAGCCGTTAAACCGTTTCCTCATCCCAGCCAAGGCTTCGCCATAGCTCAGACCGTTCTTCTCCGCCAATACCCGCAGCTCTGTCTCAAAGGTTTCCGTCAACTCCCGCTCGGAAATGCCGCAGACCTCCATATAGGCTTCGTCCAGGCTGATGTCCCGGAGCTGGTTGAGGTCGCTGAACACGCTGACCTGTGAAAATTTGGTAACCCCCGTAAGGAAAACAAAGCGGAGCCAGGGGTCGGCGGTTTTGAGGATCCCGTAAAAAGCTTTAAGGCCCTTGCGGATCTCCTCGTTCAGGACAGGGTCTTCCATGGTCTCAAGCAGGGGCTTGTCGTATTCATCAATGAGGACCACTACCTTTTGCCCGGATTTTTCGCAGGCCCGTTTGATGAGGCCGATAAAACGGGCGGAAGGGGTGGCTTCCTCCGGGTTCCTGCCCCACTGTTCTTCCAGGGGCCGCAGGTTGGTTCCAAATGCCGAATCCAAAGCCGCCGGGCTGTCGTACTTTTCAACATTCAGATCGATGTGGAATACCGGATACTCGATCCATTTCGTTTCCAGGTCCGCGACAGCCAGCCGGGGCCGCTCTTCGGCCTCTTCGAAGAGTTCCCGTTTCCCCAAAAAATAGGCTTTCAATGTGGAGAGAAGGAGGCTTTTCCCGAAGCGCCGAGGACGGCTCAGAAAATAAGGTTTGCCCTCGTTTACCAGCCGGTAAACATAGGCGGTCTTGTCCACATACACGTAACCGCTGGTACGAATATCCTCAAAATCCTGTATGCCTATGGGCAGTTTGCGCGAATTCATGGCTAAAAGCTTATCTCCGCCGCGCCTATAGGCCTGATCCGTAAAACCGTTACCGATTGGGGCCCGAAGCAGATCTCCATGTGGGCGCGGTAGCTGTCCAGGGCCTCCAGGGGCAGGTAAACTTGAATGGTCCCGGCAAAACCGCCGCCGTGGACCCGGCAGGCGCCATTTCCGCCGCAGTTCTTCTCCAAAAAATCCCTGGTCAGTGCCAGGGCCGCAGCGACTTCCTGCCGGAGGGGATTTTTAGGGGAGTAGACGTTCTGGAGCAGTTCCCAGGAGGAATCCCCCGATTTGTTTACCATGTCCAGGTAGGATTCGAGGGCTGCCTTTTTAGCCCCTTCGCCAGAAGCGGCGTTCATCTTCTCCAGGGCCGCCAGCATGGCGTCTACCCGGCGGTTCTCGCTGAAGAAATGCAGCGCCCGCAGGAGGGCCCGGTCCCCAGCGGCTTTGCGTATCTCCACCGCATGGGTCCTGACCGTTTCATCGTCTATCTCCCGGAGCACGGTCTTGCCAAGGACGGCGGCCACAGCCTTCATCTCAGCAGGAATAGCGGCGTAATCCGGCGTTAGGTCCGCGTGGCTCCCCCGGGTATCCACCACGCAGAGGGCAAAGCCCGCGGAAGCCAAATCGAAATCAATACGGTTTACCCTGGGATGCTCCAAATCCCCGAAATCAATAGCCACCGCCCCGCCGGACGCGCAGGCGGTCTGATCCATGAGGCCGCAGGGTTTGCCGAAGTAAACATTTTCGGCCTTCTGGCCGATTTGGGCAATCTCCAGGGCGCTCCGTTTCCCTTCGCCGTAGAGGCAGTCGAAAATCCTGCCGAAGAGAACTTCCACCGCGGCGCTGGAGGAAAGCCCCGAACCGGGAAGCACCGTGGAAGCGGCGTTCACCGTAAAGCCCCCAACCGGCGCGCCCCGGACGGCAAACTCCGCGGCAATGCCCCGGACCAGGGCTTCGGTGGTTCCCTTTTCACCGTCTTTTATTGAAAGATCCGAAAGATCCACGACTACATCGGGGTATCCCGTGGACCGGAAAAACACCTTTTTGTCCTGCCTGGGCGCCGCAATTGCCACGGAATCCATCTGTATAGAAGCGGCCAGTACCTTGCCCCGGTTGTGGTCCGTGTGGTTCCCGCCCAGTTCGGTACGGCCTGCGGCGGTAAAGATCCTGAGGTCCCCGTGGACTTCCGAAAATTCGTTCCTGGGGAACCATTCCGGCGTATCACGCAGGATTTCTTCGATAAGGGACGCGTAGCGCTGCCGGGCCGTTTCCACTCCGGCCTGGCCGTAGAGTTTGACAAATATCTCCCCCGCGAGGGACGAATCCAGGCGGACCAGGAGTTCTTTTCCGGTCATGATAAAGTCTCCATATACTTTTACTATAATTCTTCTCTTAATAATATTGAAGTAAGCATCTAAGATCCTATGTTCCATCAATTTTAGAAATTTTTGCTTGACAAACTAGTTTTTTAGCGGATATAATAAATTTAGATAGTAAATTAATTAATTCGTATGGTAAGAGACTGCAATATAGGGAAGATTTTTATGGATCGTTATGCGGATATGGATTTTGCTTCCCATAACCGGGAGGTACGGGAAGTATGGGACGCCTGGGAATGGGGAAGACCGGTCAGAATACCCATGATCACCGGAGTGTCGGATCGTTACTTCGTGCTGGGCAGGGAAACAAATCCCCGGAAGGTTTCTTTTTACGAGTATTCCCATGACAAGGAACTGATGTTTCTGATGCAGTGCGC
>JAISZE010000154.1 GCA_031269405.1 Treponema sp.
AGTACAAAGACCCAAGGATAAATACCTGGCCCTGCTTGAGTGCCTGCGGGCCCGGAAAGGCAAAAGCGGCATTATTTACTGCGCCACCCGGAACACGGTAGAAAAAGTTCACCGGCGGCTTGCGGACAGGGGCCTTCCGGTTACCAGGTACCACGCGGGACTTTCCGACGAGGAACGGCGTGGAAACCAGGACGATTTTATCTACGACCGGACACCCGTCATGGTAGCGACTAACGCCTTCGGCATGGGAATCGATAAATCCAATGTTTCGTATGTGATTCACTACAACATGCCCAAAAACATCGAAAGTTACTATCAGGAAGCTGGCCGGGCCGGACGGGACGGGGGAGCGGCGGACTGCATACTGCTCTACAGTCCCCAGGATGTGCGGATAAACCAGTTCCTTATTACCAAGGGAACCGAGGACGAAATCCACGATCCCGCAGTAATAGCGCATAACGAAAATCTTCTTAAACAGATGACGTTTTACGCCACTGCTTCCGACTGCTTCCGCTCCCGGCTCCTTGGGTACTTCGGCGAAGCCGCTCCGGCTTTTTGCGGAAACTGTTCCAATTGTACAACGGAATTTGAAGAAGCCTGCGTTACCCTGGAGGCGCAAAAAATTCTTTCCTGCGTGTACCGTTTGGGGGAACGGGGAGTCCGCTATGGCAAGTCCATGGTGGCGGAGATACTCCGGGGAGGAAAAAGCGAAAAACTCCGCGATGCGGGCCTTGACACCCTAAGCACCTATGGAATCATGGCTGGTACAGACGCCCACCGCCTGCGGCTGATGATCGATGAACTGCTGCGGCAGCAGTACCTGAAAGCCGAAGGGGAATACCCTGTGCTGCTTTTTTCCGAAAAATCCCGTTCTGTTTTGCGGGGCGAAACACAGGTAACGATGATGCTGCCTAGCCGCCACATGGCGGCGTTCAATACATTCCAACCGGCAAACGACCCGAAGGGGCGTATGCTGCCTAGCCGCCGTATGGCGGCGAAACCTTTGGCCGGATTGGGCGCTGCCCCGGGGCGGGACGGCAGGCAGGAACTTTTGCCCAAAGGCGGCGAAACGTCCCGCATTGACGAAACGCTGCTGGCCAGGCTTAAGGAAGTGCGAACCATGCTTGCAAAAGAGGCGTCGGTACCGGCCTATGTTGTTTTTTCCGACGCAACCCTGCGGGACATGTGCGCCAGGCGGCCCCTGACGGCGGTCCAGTTTCTTGAAGTTTCCGGTGTCGGCGAAATAAAACTTAAGCGTTACGGGGAAATTTTTATGGAAGCGATTCGCTCTTTTGGCCGGTAAAATTCCGCCTGAATCCAGATGCCTAGGAGCCTGTTGCGCTAAACCGCAACAAACTCCTAGTTCTTTGCGAAAACTTTTATACTTAAAATAATTTTTATCATATAAAGCTGAATGTACAGTTTAAGCGAATCCTGGGCGCTAAGCTGGGACAGGGCCGGGGTGTCAATGATAATCTTGTCGGCTATCCGGGCAAAGGCCGCTTCGGTCAACACTGCGTTGGGCTGTATGCGCAGGGTATGCCTGAGCCGGTCCCGTATCAGGGAATGAATGTCCTCGGCAAGGTTCTCTTTTGCCTGTTTGCCGAGGAGGCGGTTCCAGCGGTCGTGGAGCAGTTCAAGGTAGGAGTCCAGGGTTTGACCTTCGGGGATGAGGGAATCCTTGAGGTCCTGGGCCGCCGCCCTGATCCGGTGCTGCTGGAGGGAGTTATGTTTGGAGGAGAGCAGCTCTTCGTCCTCAGCGGCCTGTTCTTTTTTCCGGCGCATCTTTTTGAGGTTCCGCTGCTTGCCCCAGTTTTTTAAGAACGCGATGATCTCGCTGATGACCGGTATGGTATACCAAAAGGGAAGCAGTATCCTGGTATCGGTGAGAAGATCCTTCCGCCGTATAAGGAGGAGGCTGGCAAGGGGTATGAGTACCCCGTCGGCGTAGATCCTGCTGGATTCGGGTATTTCCCCCTGGGTCTGTTCAAGCTCGCAGTACACCAGGTAGAGTTTCTGGTCTCCAAGTACCGCCCCCAGGGTCGGGGCCAGTTCATAGAGGTACTTCTGAAGGAGCTTTTCGAATTCCTCGTCATTCTCCATGGCGTATTCGTTCTGGTACTGTTTGAGGAGCTTGAGCCAGCGCCTGGATATGACCCGCCGTATTTGGACCCTGGCGCCGGTGAGGAGCCGCGCACAGAGGGGAAGCATCCTGGTTTTCTTGACAAACCACCGTTCTTCCTGAAGGCCGCGGACTATGAGCAGTTCGGGAAGCTCGTCCTTCTTTGCCTTGGTTGTTTTGGTTTTGATGTACTGCTCAAGGGTTTCCTGGCTGTACTGGCCCAGAAGGGGTATACCCTTGTGGTCAACAAATTTAATAATGTCGTCCAGGGTATAGAGAAAAGGGGGCTTGTCAAGCTGAAGCTCAAGACTCTTCAGTGCAAGTTCCTGCTCCTTTTTCCGTACCGCGATGCCCTTGTAGTAGCTGTTGAGCACTTCAATGATGTACACAGACTGAAGGGCGCCAAGCTCAGAAGGCAGCGGTTCTTTCTTCTGGAGTATGTCGTTTTTTAGAAGATTGTTGAGATAGGCCCAAAAGAGGAAGGTAAACTCACTGCCGTCCCGCATGATGCGCATGGCCTCAAAGGGCTTAACCACAATCTGGTTGAGGGACTCCCGGAGCTGGGTTTCCTTGCCCTGAAAGGCCGGGGCGAGCTTATGCTGGAAGTATTCTTTGTTGTTATGGGACCGCAGGAGGTTTCTGATCTTTAAAACAGCGGCGTCCATGAGAGGGTTGGGGATCATGCTGGCAAGAACCAGGGTGTTGCCCAGGCTGCCGGAAAAGTTAAGCCTGATGATGGGAAGCATGGTCTCCTGGGGATTTTCAAGATATGAAGGGAAATCAAATTCGACGCTTATCGGGCGTATCTGCCCCTGAGGAAACGGAACCTGAAAGGAATTCTCGTCGGCAAAGGGCAGGTCCGCTGATGCGTCCAGGTTCTGCCAGCTCTGCTGAATAAGTTCAATATAAAAATGAAGGAGCAGTATGCGGCTGGCCCCGCCTGAGTCGATAATCTGGCAATGACCGTCCTCAACCAGGGGGGTAAGATGCTCCCATACCTTGAGGGCCGTATCGTCAACCCAGCGGGTCCATTCTGGGCGCTGTTCCTCCACATTGCGCTTGGCGGTTTTGCCCAGGACAGCGATAAAATCATCAATATCCACATACGGGGAATGATTCTTGTTTGCGTAGGATCTTAAA
>JAISZE010000072.1 GCA_031269405.1 Treponema sp.
GAGGCGATCAGCGCTCTCCTGCCGGATGATCCCCGGGCGGCATATATAAGTGGTTTCGAGGGCTTCGGGGACAGTGAAAATTCCGACGCGGCGGCCCTGCCGCCTGAAAAAATTCAGGCCGATTATCTTGTTCTCTGTAAAAACAAGCCCCCCCTGGCAGAATACTTCCCTCCCGAGGCGATCTGCCTCTATTCTCCATGGGGAAATGAACTTCAGAATGGTTCCTACTACTATAAAAACAACTGGGAAACTATCGACCATTTCCTGCTTTCCACAGGGTTCTTTGACGATTCAGGCTGGGATTTTTCTTCCTGCAGGGTCTTAAACATCGAACCTTTTGCCAATTCACGGGGCTACCCCAATGCCTATAACCCCAGAAACGGCGCGGGCTTAAGCGATCACTTGCCGCTTCTGTTGACCTTAAAGTTTATTTCTGAGGGTTAAATAGAGTCTGTCTATAATGTGGACACATTATAGACAGACCGCCTTATAAAACGCATTTTGCGCAGGTTTCTCCGAAACCACGTTTCGGTACGAAACGGGAGCGCATGCAAGGTCTGTCCGCAAAGTAACCGGCTTTATGGGCAGATACTAAATGAAACTTATGGCTCAAATCCTCCGGCTTGCCTTTGTCCGGGCATCCATAAGAACCGCTGCCTGAGAAAAACTAAACCGGCTCTACTGATAAGGCTTATGTTAGGTTTCGTCATCCAAGGTGTTGCCTGTATAATAATATATTGTCGTGTCTAATGAATCCGGGCTTATAATATATTCCGCCTTGGATACGGTAACGGTGATAATCCCGCTTTCGGTAATCCCGCTTACTTCCAGTTCATACACTCCCAAACCCCTGCGGCTCAGTGTCTCCCTGGTTACCCCGGTCGTTCCCGCGTTAATCGCTATATCTTCCGCCGTTAACCCTTCAATATCCTTATCAAAAGCCAAGGTCAGCACACTTGTGGTTCTCATGTCCCAGCCGTTCTGGATGAGTGCAGAGAAGCTTACTTCAATATCTCCGCTCTGCTCCGGTTCTGCGGGACAGCCTGCAATGATCAGTGCAGCCATAAGCAGTATGGCCGGTAAAAGATGCAGCGGCAAAAAATACTTTTTCATACTATGCCTTGAGATTACCATACAGCTTCCCTCCTCATTTATCAATATATCTTAAGCGTGTTTCAAAATTATGATCCTGCCGGATCACCGGGTTTTGGAACAGCCTCATCTCTGCGGCCCCGAGTAGAGTTGTTCGGAAGCTTCAGTTTTCCATCGAGCATAAGGTTCCCTGGCGGGAAAAGCAGGACGCGTGAGAGAATACCGGGTTCTCGAATAAGTCTATTGATAATTCTCACCTTTTTTGTTATATTAACAAAAAGGAGAGTATAATGCTAGAAGAAAAAGTTAAGAGCGCTTTAGATAATGTACGGCCTTCCCTCCAGGCGGATGGCGGGGATGTGGAATTTGTATCTGTAGCTGACGATGGAACGGTTTCAGTTAAGCTTACCGGCGCCTGCGGCGGCTGTCCCATGGCGCAGATGACCCTCAAGATGGGTATCGAAAACTACCTTAAAAAGGAAATTCCCCAGGTTACTTCTGTCGTAGGTGTCTAATTCGCAAGGGCATTCAAATACCGCCGCCCTGCGGCGGGAAAGCCGTTTCATTCCCCTAAGCCCTGCCGATCTTGAACAACAGGGCCGGGGTTCTATTGTCGATTTTGTCTTTGTTTCAGGCGACGCATATATCGATCATCCTTCCTTTGCCGCGGCCCTTCTTTGCCGTGTCCTTGAAGACTCAGGCTTCAGTGTAGGTCTCATTCCCCAGCCCGGCTGGCAAGATCCCTCATCCTATACGATTTTTGGCCGTCCCCGTCTGGCTTTTCTGGTAGGCTCGGGGAACATGGATTCCATGGTCGCCCATTATACGGCTGCCAGGCGGAAACGCAGCGGGGACGCATTCTCTCCCGGCGGCAAGCCGGGTCTCCGTCCGGACAGGGCGGTTCTCAAATATGTTGAAGGCATACGCCGGGCATACAAGGAAGTACCGGTCATCATCGGAGGCATTGAAGCCAGCCTCCGCCGTTTTACCCATTACGACTACTGGTCGGATACGGTACGCCGTTCGATTCTTCTTGATTCCAAGGCGGATATTCTTGTATACGGTATGGGAGAGAAACCGCTTCTGGAAATTGCAGGGCGTCTTGCCGCCAATGAGCCTCTGGATCGTATCACTACTATACGGGGTACCTGCGTTGCCGTTTCAACGCGGAAGAAGCTTGAGGAACTGGGGATAAGCCCGGTTTTTCTGCCTTCCCGGGATGAAATTAAAGGCAACGATCCTGTTTCCCTGCGCCGCTATGCGGAGCATTTTCTGCTGCAAAAACAAAATGCCGATCCTGAAACAGGAAAAACACTTGCCGAAGAAAATGACGGCGGCCGCTGGGTCATTCAGAATCCTCCCGCCTTCCCCCTGTCATCAGCGGAGTTGGATCACATCTACGAACTTCCCTTTACAAGGAAGGCCCATCCCCGCTATGAATGTGCGGGAGGGGTACCGGCTTTGAAAGAAGTTGAATTTTCCCTTGTTTCAAGCAGGGGCTGTTTCGGAGGCTGCTCCTTCTGCGCCATCGGTTTTCACCAGGGCAGGGCGGTTACCGGAAGGAGCGGGGAGAGTCTTGCGCGGGAGGCGGCCCGGCTTGCGGCCCTGCCGGGTTTCAAGGGCTATATCCATGATGTGGGAGGCCCGACAGCCAACTTCTGCAGGCCGGCTTGTGAGCGGCAGGAAAGGGGCGGTTTCTGCACTCACCGGGAATGTCTGTATCCTGAACCCTGCGCCGGCCTGAAGGCGGATCACGGCCCTTATCTGGAACTACTCGCCGCGGTCCGTTCGGTACCGGGAGTAAAAAAGGCCTTTATCCGTTCGGGAATCCGTTTCGACTATATCGGCCTGGACAGGAAGCTGGGGGGCCGTTTTCTGGAGACAATCTGCCGCAGCCATGTGAGCGGCCAACTCAAGGTTGCCCCGGAACATGTTTCCGATACGGTACTGGCCGCCATGGGAAAGACGGGAAGCAAGGCCTGGGAACGTTTCAGCAGGGATTTTACGGAACTGAACCGGAAACTGGCCCTCAAACAGTACCTTATTCCCTACTTTATTGCCGCTCATCCCGGCTCTACCCTTCAGGATGCTGTTGAATTGGCCCTTTTCCTGAAAAAGAGCCGCTTTATCCCCGATCAGGTACAGGATTTCTACCCCACGCCGGGTACCCTCTCCACGGTTATGTACCATACAGGCCTCGATCCCCGCAGTATGAAACAAATTTATGTGCCGAAAGGGGAACGGGAGCGGAAACTCCAGCGGGCGCTGCTTCAGTTTAATCATCCGGACAAACGCAGGCTCGTCATTGAAGCCCTGCGGGAAGCGGGACGGGA
>JAISZE010000088.1 GCA_031269405.1 Treponema sp.
GCCGGTTTTGTAAGCGACGACGGCGAAACTCATCAGGGCATGTTCGACATCAGCCTTTTCCGTTCTGTCCCGAATATCACTATCCTTGCCCCTGCCGGCAGGGAAGAGCTTATCCGTATGCTTGAGTGGGCCCTTGGGTCCGAGGGGCCTTCGCTTATCCGGTATCCCAAGGATGTTTGCCCTCCCTGGAATCCCGCTTTCTCCCTTCCTCTGGAAAAGGGTCGCGGTGTGTGGATACGCCGCGGTTCCGGGACCTGCGGGGAGGTCTGCATCTGCTTTACCGGAAGCCTCTGCCCCCAGGTCCTGGAAGCAGCGGAACGGCTCGGGGTAATGGGCATTGATGCGGATCTTTACAACCTCCGCTTTATCAAGCCTGTTGATGAAGATTACCTCTCTGGGCTTATGAACAGTTACCGCCTTGTCGTGTTTGCCGAAGAGGGGATGCAGGCCGGGGGCTTCGGGGAATACGGCGCTGCCCTTATGCGGAACTGTTCCTGCAGGGTCCTGGTTCTGGCGGCGTCCGAAACATTCGAGGGCCTTGGGAAACGGCATGAGCTTCTCAGGGCTAACGGCCTTGACGGCGAGGGGATAGCCGCCGCCGTTGCTGCGGCGCTGATCCGGGAGGAACCGGTCCTGATCCGGAACGGCACAGAGAGGGCAGGGCAGTGAGGCCCTGTATGGACCTTCCCGGCGGGAGGCGTCTTGATTTTTCAGGACCCTGCCTTGTTATGGCCATTGTGAACTGCAACGGGGATTCCTTTTTTGCCCCCTCAAGGGTCCGGGACAGGGAGGCTGTGGATCGCGCCTTACAGGCTGAAGACGCCGGTGCGGCTATTATTGACTTCGGCGGCGAATCCACCAGGCCGGGCGCCGCGTATGTGGAGGAGGAAGAAGAACTCCGCCGGGTGATCCCGGTAATTGAAGGCTTCAGGAAGAAGTCCTCCCTGCCTGTTTCGGTGGATACCCGCAAGGCCGCAGTGGCCGGGGCGGCTCTGGACGCAGGGGCGGACATTATCAACGATATTTCCGCATTAGGCGACGATCCCCTGATGCTGCCTCTTTGCGCCGGACAAGGCGCCGCTGCGGTGCTTATGCACATGAAAGGAACCCCCCGGGATATGCAGAAAGCCCCTGTGTACGACGACGCTCCGGCGGAAATAGGGGAATACCTTCTTTCTGTCGTACAACGGGCGCTTAACAGAGGGGTGCGCAAGGACCGGATCATCCTGGACCCCGGGATCGGCTTTGGAAAACGGACAGAAGACAACCTTGCTCTTATAAACCGGCTTGCTGAAATCCGCAGGAGCGGTTATCCTTTATTAGTAGGCCTTTCACGCAAGACGTTTATCGGAGATGTTACAGGACAGGGGATACCCGGCAGGCTTGCGGGGACCCTGGCTGCCAACGCCGCGGCAGTTATGAACGGGGCGGATATCATCAGGGTTCACGATGTGAAGGAACACGTGGATTTGGTAAAAGTCCTTTACGCAATCGCCGAGGCAGGTAAATAGGGAATGGATTGGTTTCAACGTTTTACCCTGGTCTACGATCTCGTCCGCCCTATTGTGGATGTGGCGATTCTCGCTTTTCTTCTGTACAAAGCTTATGATCTCTTGCTAAGAACCCAGGCGATGCAGTTGGTAAAAGGTGCCGGGGTTTTGGCCCTGGTCTACGGCATTGCGGTGCTCTTCAAGCTTTCAACGCTTCAGTGGATCCTCAATACCCTGGCTCCGGGGCTTTTTGTCGCTATAGCCATTGTTTTCCAGCCTGAACTGCGGAAGATAATCATACGCATGGGCCAGGGGGACTTTTTCCGGCCTGACAGGAAACCCCGGCTTGGACAGCTTGAGGCTGTTGTTACTGCCGCGGAAATCCTTTCCCGCGAAAAACGGGGCATGCTGGTGGTTTTTCCCAGGCGGATCAATATACGGAATGTCATCGAAACCGGGACCAGGCTGAACGCGGATATTTCCTCAAGCCTTATTGTGACGGTTTTTGAATTTGATACGCCTCTGCACGACGGGGCCATGATCATCCAGGGGGGGCGCATCCTGGCCGCAGGCTGCTTCCTCCCGTTGTCGGAACAGCAGGATATACGGAAGAGCTTCGGCACCCGGCACCGGGCTTCTCTGGGTATGTCCGAACAGTCCGACGCTGTTATCCTGGTGGCGTCCGAAGAAACCGGGGCCATCAGCCTTGCTTACGACGCGAAGCTCTACTACGACCTTTCCCCTCTTGAGGTTACCCGTAAACTCAGGGAACTTTTGGATCCCGGCGCCCGGAAAGGCGATCCCGATGCGGCTCTGCCGGAGGTAGCCGCGGACGCTGATATTGGGGAGAAGCATTTTAGCGCGGTTTCCCATAATAAGGATGTCTTTGTTGAACGTTAGAAAAATCATCGCCAAGGCAGTTGAGAACTGGCCTGCCAAGGTGGTATCTGTAGCGCTGGCTATCATTATCTTTGTTTTCCACCGCATGAGCGCCATGGAAGAACGTTTTTTTTCAACGCCCCTAAATATCGAAGCCGGGGAAAACCTCATTCCCTCAAACTCCTATCCCCGTATGATCCGGATCATCCTCAAAGGAGACGCCAACAGCATCTTCCCTATCCTGGAAGACGATATCGAGACCTATATCGACTTGGGTAAATACGATGCCCCCGGGGATTACCGGGCTGCGGTGCAGATACGGAAAAAGGGAACCGCCCTGGGAGTGGAGCCCCTGGAGATAAGCGTGGACCCTATGGAGATTTCAATCTCTCTGGATCATAAAGTCAGCAAATTCGTGCCCCTTACGGCGAGCCTCAGGGGTGCTGTGGAACCAGGCTACCTGCTGGCTTCCCATTCTCTCAACCCCACCCAGGTTATCCTTGACGGCCCCTCGGAGCTAATCGGCAACGTTTCGGAACTTTACACGGATTTCATCGATCTTGACGGCAGGAACCGGGACTTTACGGTGATGGTGAATATCCTCAACAGGGACCCTTTGCTGGTGATACGCGGCAACGGGGTTACTGAATTCCACGGTTTTATTTCCCGTATCATACCGGTCAGGAACATTACCGACATACCCATAAGGATGGCGAACCTGAACCCGGATTTTTCCGGCGAGCTTGATATACGGGCCGGGAGCGTCCACCTTGAAGGCGGGAGCCAGGAAGAGCTTGACCGCTTTAACCCGCCTGTCAATTTCCTTTCAGTGGACTGTTCCGAAATAAACCGCCCTGGCGCCTACACGCTGCCGGTAACCGCCGCAGGGGTTCCTTCCAACCTGACACTGAAAGCGGAACCCCGGGAAGTGGCCATTTTGGTCAGCGCCAGGGAGGATGATCTATGATTTCAGGAATAGGAGTGGATGTGGTCCACGTGGGTCGTATGGAACGCTGGAGGAAAACACGGGGCCTTTTGGAACGCTATTTTCATCCCCAGGAGCTTTCCGATGCCCTTTCCCGTGGCAGCGGCGCTGATCTTTCCCTTGCTGCGCGGTTTGCGGCGAAAGAAGCTTTCGGCAAAGCCCTGGGAACAGGCCTCGCAGGCATTGTGCTCAAGGACGTTATGGTGAAGAACCGCCACAACGGCCTGCCTGAAATCAAAGTTTTCGGCACTGCCCTGGAAGCGTTAAAAAAGAGCGGCAGCAGCAGGATACATCTTTCCCTTACCCATGAGCGCGATAATGCCATAGCTATGGTGGTAATTGAAAATGAAAAATGAGGAACGGGAAGCGAAGGTATCATTCCAGTCAAAAGAAGAGTACGCCTGTCCGGTATGCGAAACTGTCTTTCACCGTGAAGAACTGCTTTCCGGCAGCGGACGCCTTATTGCCGGGGCCCTTACGGATGAACTGCACCGCCTTTACGAGCCTTCGGCCAAATACGGCGAGGTTTACCCCTTGATTTACCAGGCTACTGTGTGCCCTGAATGCTGGTTCGCCGCTATGGACAAGGACTTTAGCTCCCTTCCGGAACAGGGCAGGGACAAGGCCGCTGGAGACCGGGACAGGCGGATTGCCGAAACGGGCCTTGTTTTTCCGGGCCTGGATTTCCATAACTCCAAGGACCTCGAATCCGGAGCCGCTTCGCAGTACCTGGTTGTCAGGTGCTATGAGTTTTTCTCCAAAGAGTTTTCCCCTACTATTAAACAGGGCATTGCCGCCCTCCGGGCCGGCTGGCTTCTAGAAGAGCTGGACCGGAAAATTCCAGGGCAGCATTATGACTGGCTGGCGCTGCTTTTTAAAAAGAAGGCCATGTTTTTATATGATGAGGCCATACAAAAGGAGCAGTCGGGAAAGGAAACCCTTTCGGGGATCAAGATCTTCGGCCCTGATACGGACAAAAATTACGCCTACGAAGGAGTCTTGTACCTTTCGGCGCTACTTACATACAAATACGGTTTTCAGGACAACCCGGGGCTCAGGACCCCTGCACTGGACGAAGCCAAGCGGACTATTGCGAAAATTTTCGGTATCGGCAAATCTTCAAAAAGCAAGCCCGGTCCGCTTCTGGAACATGCCCGGAGCCTTTACGACAATATCTCCAAAGAACTGAACGAAGCGGATGTTTAAGGGGCGCAATATACGGTTGCTGATTGCCTATGACGGTACGGACTTTTCCGGGTGGCAGAGGCAGGCCGGGAACAGAACCGTACAGGGGGAGATCGAAGCGGCTCTTGAAAAACTGCACGGCGAAAAAGTGGGCCTGACGGGATCGGGCCGTACCGATGCCGGGGTTCACGCCGCAGGCCAGACCGCCAATTTTTACAGTTCCATTAAAAACATAGAGGCGTCCCGTTTTGTTCCTGCCCTGAACGGCCTGCTTCCCCGGGACATACGGATCCTCAAAGCCCTGGAAGCCAGCCCTGATTTTCATTCCCGTTTTGACGCCAAGTCCCGCACTTACCGTTATGTTATAATCTGCGGCAGCGCCCTTCCCTGGGAACTCAGGTATTCCTGGCAGCTCTGGCGCCGTCCGCGCGTAGATTTCCTCAACATCTGCGCATCGGCGCTCCTGGGAGAAACGGACTGCACCGTTTTTACAGGAACCGGGGACAAGAGCGCATCCCGGAACCGTTATATTTCCAATGCCGTCTTTTTTATTGAACAGAATAAACTGGTTTTTGAGATCACCGCAAACGCCTTTCTGTGGAAAATGGTCCGCTCCATTACCGGCACCCTGCTCCATTGGGAGGAAAAGAACCTTGCCCCCAAAACTCTTGGAGACATTATCGCTTCCGGTAACCGCAGTCTCGCCGGCCCTACTGCCCCGTCTAACGGGCTTTTCCTTTGGAAGATTGATTATTACCGTGAATAAATGTTGAATAAACATGGATTTTCCTGTATGATAATCACAGAGAAACAATGCAGGAGCCGTGAAGGGGCAGTATCCGTTCCGTATCAGCTCTAATTTCTCCATTTTATTCAACGAGGGTTTAAATACATGCTCGACATCGGCCCCATCCATCGTAAGGAATACGAATTAGACGACCGATCCGAACCTGTTGTTATAGCCGAAGCGCCCGGCTGTATTCATTATCTGGGTGAACATGGTGAACCAAAGGCCGGATTATATTTGTCTTCTGCTATCGATCGGTATGTGCGGGTAGCGGTAAGCCTCAGAAAAGACAATTCTCTCAGGTTTTTTGCCGCTGATTTAGGGGAGCGGAAGCGGACTACCCTGATTAATCTTAAATACAAGCGGGAAGACCGTTGGGCCAACTATATCAAGGTGGCTATCCACATCTTTGCCGAGCTGGGTTATCCGGTAAAGGGGCTCAATTTTACCATTTCCGGTGATGTACCCCAGCAGGTTGGGCTGGCTTCTTCATCAGCTATAGAAGTAGCCGCCGTTATGGCCCTCAAGGGCTTTTTTCAGGCCCCTGTGAGCGAGAAAGAGCTCCTGGCGCGGCTTACGGCGTCAAAGGCTCTTTTTTTCGGGAAGAATATCAGCCCTGTGGAGTACCTTGTCGCCTTTTCGGCCAAAAAGGACCATTTCCTTATCATTGACGAAACCAGCCTGGAGGTCCGTAAGATCAAGTCCCCTCTGGGCAAGTACCGGATCATCCTTATGGATTCCCGGGTGCCCAGGATGGGCGTGGAAGAGGAGCTCAAACAAAGGCGCTCTGATATTAAAAAAGGGCTGGAACTCCTGTCCCATAAAAAGGAGGGCGCCAGTTTCCGGGATTTTGCGGCTACCGACATTGTGGAGTCCATGGGCAACCTTCCTGAAGAGATACGGCGCCGGAGCATGCACATAGTCCGGGAGATACGCCGCGTAGGGGATGCCGAAGAGTTCCTCAAAAAGGCGGATTTCCCGGCGTTGTCCAGGGTCATCTACCATTCCCACGAGAGCCTTAGGGACCTTTACGAGGTTTCGTGCCCCGAAATAGACTGGCTGGTCAAAAGAGCCCAGGAGATTGACGGGGTCCTGGGTTCCCGCATGACCGGCAGCGGCTTCGGCGGCTGTACCTATACTATCCTCAAAGAAGAGGCTATCGAGGAATACAAAAAACGGCTTGAGGATTACGAACGCATTTTCGGATTTCATCCTGTGATTTATGAGATCCGTCCTGCCACAGGGACGCGGATCGTAATGCGGGCTGATGCTTCATGAACATACTTCTGACCAACGATGACGGCGTTGGTTCCGAAGGGCTTCTAAAGCTGAGGGATGCTCTTTGCGCGAAAGGAAAGCACAGAATATGCGTCCTTGCGCCGGACCGCGACAGGTCGGGAGTTTCCCATGGGCTTAAGGCATTAACTGTTCCCCTTAAATTTACCGAAATTGAAAGGGATACATGGTCCTGTTCGGGCCAGCCTGCGGACTGCGTCCTTGCGGCGGTTCTTGGTGGAAAGCCCTGCAAGCCTGACGCGGTGGTTTCGGGCATTAACCAGGGGGCCAACCTGGGAAGCGATATTATCTATTCCGGGACCGACGCCGCCGCCAGGCAGGCTGCCCTTATGGGAATCCCCGGCATAGCCCTGTCCCTGGCGGGAAGAGGGGCGTTTTACTGGGATATGGCCGCCGCGTACGCCGCAGATCACTTAGAGGAATTGTTCGCTTTGTGGAAAAAAGACGTTTTTATTAATGTGAATATCCCGAATAACCCGAAAGCCCCTGATGGCAGGGCCAGCACATGGCCGGCGGTCAAGCGTTACCAGGATAAGGTTTCCTTTTTCAAGGCCCTTGACGGGAAGGAGTGGTGTTTTTTCTTTTCAGGAAACAGTTCTTCAGAGTATGAAGCCGGTTCAGACATGGACGCGGTTTCCAGGAACCTGGTCTCCGTGAGCGCTGTGGCTGTTTATCCCGTTGTCCGCAGGGACTGCTGCGCAGGGGTTCCGGATTACGCCGCTGTAGGGAACCGGAGGGGCTGCTAGTATGGCGTCTTCCGGCGGGTCCCTCCAGGAAGGAGTCAGGCTTTACCGGCTGAAGCGCTGGGACCTGGCTCTCCAGGAACTGATGAAGGTTAACCCGGATAAATTCAATCCCGAAGAAAACGCCGAACTGGCCTATTACCTGGGGCTCTGCTATACCAAGCTGGAACGCTACGACAACGCCTTGCTTTACCTGGAACAGGTGGTTACTTCAGGCAAGGATCCTTTAAGGACTTACCAGTGCCGTATGGCTTTAGCGTATATTTATGTTATCACGAAACGGTCAAAAATGGCGGAGTTTGAACTGCACCGTCTGGCCAGTAACGGCTTTGAATCGGCCCAGCTCTACACAACCCTCGCATACGCCGCATGGACCCAGAAGCGTTTCCAGCAGGCAGCGGAGTATTACGAAAAAGCCCTGGATTTGGACGAGTCCAATACTACCGCCTTGAACGGTCTGGGGTATGTTCTGACGGATACCGGCATGGATCCCCTCAGGGGGCTCAGGTGCTGCAGAAAAGCGGTGGATCTAAAGCCCCAGAACGCCGCTTACCTGGATTCCCTGGGCTGGGCGTATTACAAGAACGGTGAACTTCTGGAAGCCCGTACTTGGCTTCGCCGGGCTTCCGAGGCGGCTCCGCAGCAGAAGGAAATTAAAGAACACTTACGGATCGCTACGGGGGAATCATGACCAGATTATTCCTTCCTGCGGCGCTGTTTCTGTTCTTTCTGGTTCTCTTCCCCCTTGGGGCCCAGCAGGGGGCTTTTACCGGCCCAGATCTCGATACTGTCAATGCCCGGGAAGAATTCCGCATCGGCGTTCAGGCCTATAACCGCTTTGCCTTTAACGAGGCGATTCTATCTTTTGAACGGGCCCTGTCGTTCCGGCCCGGAGAGCCTCTCATCCTGGAATGGCTTGGGAAGGCCTATTACCGTTCGGGGTTTGAAACCGCAGCACTGCGGGAATGGCAGTCAGCGGCTGAAGGCTACGGGTATTCCTCAGGCCCGGGGGTCCTTCTTTCCAGCAAAATAGAAACTATCAGTAACCGCAGAAGCCTGCTCCCTGTTCCGGAAGACGGGGTCCGCTATGTGGAGTCAGGCCGCTATCCCAATACCAACGGCGAAGTGGTTCTCTACCGCCAGCCCAGCGCGGTGCTGCCCGGGGATGACGGGACCGCCTGGGTTGTGGCCTACGGCAGCAACGAACTGGTCAGGATCGATGTGAACGGCATTATCCGGGACCGGCGCCGGGGGCCCTTCAACGGTTTTGACCGGCCTTACGATATAGTCCGGGGCCTTGACGGAAAGCTCTATGTTTCGGAATTCCGCGGCTGCAGGGTAAGCGTCCTTTCCAAAGACGGTGAATGGCAGTACTACATCGGATCCCGGGGCAGGGGGCCGGGGCAGTTTATGGGGCCCCAGAACCTTGCGGTAGACGAGGAAGGCTACCTCTATGTGGTGGATTACGGAAACATGAGGATCTCCAAATTCGATCCTACAGGGGCTTTTATACTCTCCTTTGGGGCCCCTTCGTCCGGTTTCGGAGGCTTTATGTCCCCTACAGGCATAGCGGTCAGGAACGGGCGCGTGTATGTTGCCGACAATGTTTCCAAACGCATCAGCATTTTTGACCGGAACGGTTCCTATCTGGGCGTCCTGGCAAGCGGAGGCCTTGAGGGTCCCGAAAGCCTCCGGTTTCTGGAAGACGGCAGGCTTTTGGCCGCAGATGTCAACCGTATCCTTCTTATCGACCCTGATACTGCCATTATTACCGAGCTCGGCGTCCTGGGAAACAGTTCCCGCGTCAGGGTTACAGGAGCGGAAATCGACCGGAACGGGAATGTTTTGGCTGCGGATTTCAAAACCGGGGAAGTGACTATTATGACCCGGATTGAGGATATAGCATCGGGGCTCTTTGTCCAGATTGACCGGATCGTTTCGGACAGGTTCCCTCTGGTTCAGGTTGAGATCCAGGTCCAGGACCGTTTAAGGCGGCCCGTGACCGGCCTTGACGGGCGGAACTTCCTCCTGAGCGAACAGGGACAGACCGTATCGGAACAGAGCTTCATGGGCGCAAGCTACCTTTCCACCACCGGCGAAGTGGCGGTCCTCTTTGAGCGGTCTCCGCGCACCCTGGCATTGCGGGACGATCTTGCCGCTGCGCTCAGGGACATCAGCGCCGCGGCGGACAGGGTGGTGTCCGTGGTTTCAGCAGGGGAACAGCCGGGGAGGGAAAACATCGAATCCGGGGCAGCGCCGCCGCGCCGGCTGGATGAAGCCGCCAGGGGGGCCGCTGTCTCTTACAGCCCCCGGTGGCGTTTCGACCTTGGTTTACGGCTGGCTGCGGCGGATCTCCTCGCTGGAGGAAAGAAACGGGCGGTTATCTTTGTCGGCGCCGGCAGCCCCGGCAGCGGGGCAAACAGCCTGGGAGAACTGGCTTTCGAACAATACGGCCTTTCGGAGCTCGCTGCGTACCTGGGGAACAACAGCATAGCCTTCTACGCGGTCATCGCCGGAGGAGGAGGGGCGGGCGCGGATATCCGGTACCTCTGCGAAGAAACAGGAGGGCAGGTTCTTTCCCTTTACCGGAACGAAGGCATAGGGCCTCCAATCAAAGAGCTTGCCAGCCGTCCCAGCGGGTATTATACTATCACGTACAGATCCCTGCTGCCTACGGATTTTGGAAGGGCTTACCTCCCTCTTGAAGCTGAGGTATATATGATGGACCGGTCCGGCAGGGACAGTACCGGTTATTTCCCACCTTTGGAATAGGAGGATATTATGGCGTATCAATGGGACAGCAGTCTTGAAACAGGGTATGAAGTGGTTGACAATCAGCACAAACAATTGGTAGCCGCTGTGAACAACCTGATAGAAGCCAGCCAGAACGGCAAAGGCGATAATGCCGTTATGCAGACGATGGACTTTCTGACAGGCTATACCATCAAGCACTTCGCTGACGAGGAGAAGCTGCAGAAGCAGTTCAATTACCCTGATTACCTCAACCACAAGCGCATCCATGATGATTTTAAAGTTACTGTAGGGAACCTCACCCAGCGGATCATTAAAGAGGGGCCGACCCAACCGCTGATTAACGAGGCAAGCTCCGCAATCGGCGCGTGGCTGCTCAACCACATCAAAGGCGACGACTTCAGGATGGCCGCTTTTATCAAAGCCGCTGATACCAGGCAGTAATGATCACGGTTTTATCTGTCCGCCCTGTTTGAGCTGGGGAAAGCGCATTTTACAAGCTCCCTGGTCCTCAAGGCTTCCTCGATGAGAGGGCCCGCTTCAAGGGCTTCGTAGAGTTTTCCTGCCTCAGCGGGATCGCCCCGGAGTACCGGGTGGGGAGGGCTGAAAAGGATGCAGCAGTCCTGGTAGGGGAGTATCGAGGTCTCGTAGGCGCCGGTCTTTTCGGCCAGCCGGATGATGCCGTCTTTGTCCATGCCGATAAGGGGCCGGAGCACCGGCAGGCTGACCCGGCTCTGGGTGCAGGAGATGTTTTCGATAGTCTGGCTTGCTACCTGGGAAAGGCTTTCGCCGCTTATGAGGCACTTGTCCCCTCTGCTGCGGGCCAGCTTTTCGGCGCATTCCATCATAGCCATACGGAGCAGCACAGTGCGCCACGGCTCAGGGGAGCGTTCCCTGATCCTGATCTGAAGCGGGGTAAAATTCACAACAAAGAGGCATATACCCAGACTATAGCCGCCGATTATTTCCGCCAGCTTTACCGTCTTTTTGCGGGCTTCATCGGAAGTATAGGGATAGGCGTGAAAATACACCGCATCCAGACGCAGGCCCCGGCAGGCCATGAGGAAACCCGCTACAGGGGAATCGATGCCCCCTGAAAGCAGGAGGAGCCCCCTGCCGGCGCTTCCTACAGGCAGGCCCTTGAGGCCCTGCTGCGCGTTTCCGTACACATAGGCCTTTTCCCTGATCTCTACATTGATGATCCCTTCAGGCTTCTGTACGTCCACGTTAAGCCCCGGAACCGCCCTGGCTACTGCTTCCCCGGCGATGCAGCGTATCCCGTAGGAATCAAGGGGAAAACTCTTGTCCGTGCGGCGGGCTTCGATCTTGAATGTCCGTATCCCCTTTTCAAAGAAGATGCGCCCTTCTTCCTCGCAGGCCCGGACAAGGGCTTCGGTATTTTTTTCGCATATCCTGGTTTTGGCCCACCCGGCGATTCCTATAAGGCGGTTCAAGGCGCTTTCGGCTTGTTCTTCCGCCCCTGAAGGGCATCTGAGGTAGAAGCGTCCGCTGGTTCTGGCAACCCGGACGCCAAAGCCCTTCAGCATAGAGGAAAGATTTCTTCCCAGGAGATTTTCAAACCCTTTCCGGTTGCCCCCTTTAAGGGTAAGTTCGCCGGGCTTGATCAGGTAG
Organism: Treponema sp.; assembly: GCA_031269405.1. Next base: position 11,749 of record JAISZE010000088.1, read on the forward strand.
ACCGTCATATCCGTCACAGAAAGGCCAATACCCTTTGTATACCCTCCAGAAGGGCGTCCAGATCATCATAGGACGTTGACCAGCCCTGGGAGATCCGTACTCCCTCAAGACGAGCGTGTTCGTCAAGGCCCATAGCCGAAAGTACCGGCCTGTCTGGTGATGAACTTGAGCACGCGGACCCGGTAGATATGGCGATGCCTTCGCTGTCCAGAGCCCGGACCATCACTTCACCCGGAACGTCCTTGAACCGGGCCTGAAGGATCCAGGGTGAAAAGCGCCTGTCTTCTGCTTCCCGGTCTTCAGGGACAAGCCGGCACCTCGGGTTCCTTTTCAAGGCCCTGACGAGGTATGCCCACCTGGCGGCGGCTTCTTTGCAGGCAGCTTCTACAGTTCCGGGAAGGGCATGTTTTTCCAGACACTCCGCCAGGGCCAGGGCCCCCAGGGTGTTTTCGGTTCCCGGCCGTATCCCCCGTTCCTGGCCGCCTCCGTTATAGAGGACCTCTATGGGTTTTTTAAGGTAAAGCAGGCCTATGCCCCTGGGCCCCCCGAGTTTGTGGGCGCTGAAAGAAGCGGAATCCAGATCCCAGCCTCTGATATCCAGCGGCAGTTTTCCAAGGGCCTGGACAAGATCGCTGTGGAAAAAAACAGGAACGTTTTTCGAGCGGACAACAGTTGAAAGGGCTTTTATGTCCATAAGCGCCCCGGTTTCATTGTTAATCCCCATAACAGCCGCAAACCGGGTATCAGGTTTTTTCTCCAGCGCCCTGGACAGGGTTTCGGGACTTATCCTGCCGTCTTTTTCGACTTTTCCCGGGATAGCAGGAAAGCCCAGCCGTTCCAGGACCTGGCAGTTTTCCCGTACCGAAGAGTGTTCCACGGCGGAATAGAGGACCCCGGTTTTTCGAGCCTTGAGGATAAGGGAATATAACACCAGAGCGTTGGATTCGGTGCCGCCTGAGGTAAAATAGACCGTTTCCCCCGGAACCCCCAGGACCGCGGCGCAGCGGGACCGGGCGTTTTCCAGGGCTTCCCGGGCCTTTCTGCCTTCTTCGTAAAGCGACGAAGGGTTCCCGAAAAAACCGGCCAAGGGCTTCTCTTCGGGAACAGCAGTTGCAGCCCAGTCGAAATAACGGCGGGAGGATTTGGCCGCTTCAGAATGATCCATATTTAATCATAAAAAACTATTGACTTACTGGCAAGACCGTGGGACACTTGATAATTATGGATGTCGATAGCCTCTATTCAGATCCTGTAATTGAGGAATATTCCCGGAAATTAAAGGTTTGCGGGCATCCTGTGCGGCTTAAGCTCCTGTGCGTCATCCAGGGAAGGGGTGATCCCTGCGTAACCAACCTCTGGACCTGCCTGGGCGAAAGCCAGCCGGTCATCAGCCAGCATCTGGCGGTCTTAAAGAAAAGCGGCATTGTAGATTCCGTTGTTCAGGGAAACCGGCGCATTTATTCCATAGCGGACAATTTTATCCGCGAATTTGTGGTCCGCATCAGAGCGGAACAAGAAAAAGAGTAAAAAAAGCCTTTTAAGCCTGATGCAGGTCTTCGGTTCCCTGAGACAGCGAGGTGTTTTTTATGGATTTAAGCCGCCAGCGGTTCATATAATGGATAGCGGCAAAGAAAGCAAGGCAGCCCGCATACGCCGCTCCGAGGAATATGATGGAAAGGGGCCCTGTTGTCTTTACCGACAGGAGCACCAGAGCGCCTAAAAGGATCTGGAGG
>JAISZE010000102.1 GCA_031269405.1 Treponema sp.
GCTGGCGGGGGGGGGGGCGGGGGGGGGGCCCCCCCCCCCCCCCTCATTATGTTCTGCCCCTTCCCTGGCGATGCGATCCAGGTAGTAACCGTAATCGCCGTAAAAGAGGCGGTGGTTTCCCGCTGCGGTCCCGGGGCCTGTCTGTAGTTCCAGGGTTTTCGTGGACAGGGCTTCCATGAAGGAGCGGTCGTGGGAAACGAAAATAACAGTACCTGCGAATTTTTTAAGGCACTCCAGGAGTATGTCTTTTGACTGGAGATCCAGGTGGTTGGTGGGCTCGTCCAGGATGAGGAGGTTCATGGGTTTAAGAAGCATTTTGAGCAGCGCAAAGCGGCTTTTTTCCCCGCCTGACAGGACCGAAACGGGCTTGAACACGTCGTCGCCCCGGAAGAGAAAGGCTCCCAGCATGTCCCGGGCTTTGGGGATCAGGGCTGTAGGCGCTTCGGCTTCCAGGTATTCCAGTACGCTTTGGCTTCCGGTCAGGGTTTCCGCGATATCCTGCGAAAAGTACCCTGCGGCGATTCCTGCGCCGTATTTGACGCTGCCTTCATAGGCGCTGTCCCGGCCTGCGATGATCCTGAGGAGCGTGGTCTTGCCCGCGCCGTTGCGGCCTACTACTACGAGTTTTTCCCCTGAATCAAGGCGCAGGTCCAGGCCCGAGACAACCTGCCTTTCGCCGTAGCTTTTGCTTATCCCTTCCAGGGTCAGGGCGGTGCGGCCTGCATGGGGCGGGGTCGGGAAGGTGATGCTGATCCGTTTGAGGGATTCGGGGATCTCTATGGGTTCTATTTTTTCAAGCCTCTTGATGAGTTCCTGGGCAAACGCGGCCTTGCTGGCTTTATAGCGGAACCGGCGGATCAGGGCTTCGGTTTTGGCTATTTCCTCCTGCTGGGCCTGGTAGCGTTTAAGAAGGCTTTCCAGTTCTGCTGCACGGGTCTTTTCGTAACTTGAGTAGTTGCCGGCGTAATGCTTGAGATCTCCCTGGAAGAGTTCGTACACTTCATTAATCGTAACATCCAGGAAATAGCGGTCATGGGAAACTAGGAGATAGCCTCCTGTGCAGGACTGGAGCCAGGATTCAAGCCAGGATCTGGCTTCGATGTCCAGGTAGTTGGTGGGTTCGTCCAGGAGAAGTATGCCGGGGTTTTCCAGGAGCACCTTTGCCAGAGCGATGCGCATCTGCCAGCCTCCGGAGAATTCTTCTACCTGCCGGTCCAGATCCGAAGGGGCGAAACCTAAGCCTGTGAGGACTGCGGAGACCGAGGCTTCCCGGCGGTAGTAGCCGGAATTTTCCACGGTTTCCTGTAAATGATGATGCTCTTCCAGGAGCGCGGCGGTGCGGCCTCCGTCTCGGGACGTTTTTTCCAGTTCCCTGCCCAACTCGTCCATGCGGTCCAGGAGGGCTGCAACGGCGCTGTAAGCGGTTTCCGCCTCTTCCCTGAGGGTCCTGCCGTGGTGGACTATCCCCGACTGGGGGAGGTACGAGATCCTGCAGCCTTTCTGTACCGCACGGTCCCCTGAATCGGCCTGCATCTCCCCGGAGATGACTTTCATCAGTGTGGATTTTCCGGCGCCGTTGGCCCCTGCAAGGGCTGCCCTGGAACCTGCGGCGAGGTTAAGGCTTACTTCCCTGAGTATGTCCCGGTCCCCAAAGGCGAGGGAAATTCTGGAAAACTGAACAAATGCCATGGATTAAAATTCTTCCTCCCAGGCTTCCTCTCCGGGGGGCGGGGGGGGTGGTTCCGGATCCTCATCAACCATATCACTCATGCCTGGATCGCCGTATTCCGCCTCTCCCTGAGGCGCTTCATCCGGCGCGCCCTCCTGGGCTTCAGGAAAGCCGAAGAAATCCGGCGTCAGGGGCAAAAGAGGCTCTGCCTTGAACAGGTAGAGTACCAGCGGGGAAGAGGCCCGCCGGCTTACCACGATACCGTCCATGCTGGTATCGGGAATGTATTCGAGACGGAAGCCCTGGCTGTCCAGTGCGTACATGAAATTCACGTTCGCGGCAGGGCCGTTTACGCCGCTAAAATTGAGCGTCAGTGCCCCTGCGTAACGATCCGCCAGGGCGTTGGACAGAAAAAGGCGCATACTCACCGTCCCGGTCCCCAGGGCTGATGCGGGGATTACATGGGGCACCAGGAGTTCGTAACCGGTCCAGCTAAAGCGCCCTTCTTCGGTGAAAGAGATGGTACCGTAATTGTGGCTGGTATACGCCGGCCCCTGTGCGTAGATAGTGCCGAAAAGCTCTTCCCTCCTGGCGGTTTCCTGGACGATAAAATCATCCACATCCGTAGGGAGCGCGACAAAGAAGAGGGTCCGCAGGACGCCGCCGTTCTCGGTGAACTGAACCGCCAGCGTCGTGTCCGACCGGAGGTCCATCTGGAGGACAGAATCTTCAAAACGCCAGGACCGGGTCCCGGTTGATCGTATCCTTGTATACGAGAAGGTACGGTCTAGGTCCTTTATCCTGATACGGGCAATTCCCGTGTCTTGTCCGGGATCAAAGCCCCAGTGTTCTGAAAGTTCTTCCAGGTTGATGCGCCGGTTGTTGACCATGGTTCTGTAGGAATCAACGGACCAGGTACGAGAAAAGAGAAACTCCAAATCCGGATCTTCAGCCGCCTGCTGTTCCCGCGGGGCCGATACCAGAACCCCTCCGGTGTGTTCAAACAGCTTGAGCCTGTAGGAAAAACAGTAACCGGTACTTCCGTCTTCGGTCAGGACCTGAAACCATTCCCCGGGCAGGGGATCCCCGGTAGTTCCTACAGCGACCACCCCCCTGGCCGGAGAGAGGATTTTGAGGATCTCTCCCGGTTTGAGCCGGTATACCCTGCGGGCGCTGTTGTCGGGGCTTTCCCGGATAGGAAGGCCGTCCTGCAGCGTTTCCGCATAGGTCAAGGCATAGGGCGCGAAGGCTTCCGCCATTTGAAGGGCCTTTGACTTGCTTCCTGCAAGCTCCAGTTTAGCCAGCGGGATTTCGAATTTGTCGATTTTGCTTTCCTTCTGCCGGTATTCTTCAGGGATCCCCGCTACCCAGACCTGATCGATATTGGATCTGATGTACACTGGCAGCACGGTCCCTGAGGGGACGGGGGGATCTTCGGCGGCCCAGAGCAGGACGCCGTATCCCAGTTTCCGGGTACAAGAGCACAGCAACAAGGCTAACAGCAAGGCCGATGCCAGCAGGGTCATGCTGAAAGCGCTGGATAGTCCCACAGCGGGGTTCCTTTTTCGTCCATTAAAACAGGCTAAACAGGATACCATAGCAGAAAAGTTTGCCAAAATCAGGGACTTTTTACCAGTCCCCATGCACTAAACTTGACCCGCTGGTAAGCGTTGATAACCCCGGGAACGGGGAAAATCCCGGTATTTCACGAGAATCGCGGGTCAAGTTTAGTGCATGGGTGGCGGACCCTTCACGAGTAAACAGATACGCCCCCGGTTAAGCTGCTCTTCTCCCCTCTTTGCTTTATTTTGTTCGTCCAGAACCGCAGTTCATGGGCGACCCAATGGACAATAAGGAGCTTCAGGCGGCGGTGGCCGGTAAGTTCGTCGTCCAGGACCGATTCGGAAAGAACCACCTGGACGATAGTGTGGGCAATGTCGTCAGGGAGCTCCAGGATCCACCGCGAAAGCCCCCCTCCCCTGGTTTCCTTGACAAAAACAGAGACCGCAGGCATGAGAGCCTTAGCCTGCCTGGCGATTTCCGCAAGGCTTGAATCTTTTTTTATCCGCTTTCGCCCGTGGACCGATACATAGTATTCGTATGCGGATTCCGCCTCATCTATGGCCAGGGTGGAAACCTGGGATTCATCGGCAAGGAAGCGCACCAGCAGGGGGTAGAACTGGTTCTGGGTATCCAGGATGCTGGCCATAGCCAGAACGACTTCGTCCCGCAAATAAGGCGGCGGATGGGCGCCTCGGAGTATGTCCAGAAGGACCGTCAGGGAATTGGGAGAACCGTAGATGCCGAACGCCTCTACGCCCATGATCTTGAGCCTGGGATTTTTGGTTTTTGCGATTATCCGTTCAATATGGGGGCGGAAGGCGTGATCCCCCAGTTTTGCCAGGGCTATTATAGCTTCCCCGGCGAGCATGTAATCACTGGATGACGCAAGCTCCCTAAGGAGAGGAATAGCGGCAAAGACGCCGTGGTTCCCCAGGATTCGCGCCGAGTTATAGGCGGTAGTGTAGGGGTTGTTGATAATATCGTCCATCAGAGCCCGCTCTGCGGCTTCGTCCAGGGTTTTAAGGGCGTCGATTGCCCTGAGGGCCTCAAGGCGTACCGCAAGGCGCGGCGATTTCGCACGGATAAGGAGGCCCCGGATAGCCAGCTTCGAGGGAGTGTCGTGGAGGGCTTCCAGGAGGGCTTCCTCTTCCTGGGAATCGCTGGTCCTGTTCAGTTTGTCCAGAAGCGAGATAGCCCTCAAATCCCTGAACGAGAACATCACTTCCAGCGCGCCCCTGAAGGGCATGGCCCCAAGGGGAACCATTTTCCTCTGGAGTATCAGGATAACTCCGGTAAAAACGATAAGGATGATATAGAGGATCCTGAAAGCCCAGAAATGGGTAAGCCCGAAAGAGGTCAGGGTATCCAGGAAGACTCCGGCCAGGAAAGAACCACCTGTGCCCGCAATGCCGAAACAGAAGAAATAGAGTATTCCCATGTCCAGCATGAGTTCCACAGGGATAAGCCCAAGGAAATAGGTCTGGGCTATCCCTTCAGCCCCAAGGAAACCGAAATTCATCACAAAGAAAAGGAAGGTCAGGTAGAGGACCACGGTGGTCTCGCTCCGGCTTTCCGGGAAAAACACAATAGGAACCATGCTCAAAAGGCCGATAATGACGCAGATAATAAAGATAGGTTTGGCCCCGATGCGGTCTACCAGGAATTTCATCACCATCCCTATCATCAGCACCCCAAGGCCCCCGAATACCGCGTAAAGCGATACCATGCCGTCGCTCTGCATAAAGACTTCCCGGCTGTAGACAATTACGAAAGCCCGCGACACCCCGGAGACCAGGGCTACCAGGAGCAAGATCACTACGAACTGCCGCAGCGAAGGGGTGGACAAAGCCTGTTTGACAATATCGATGAACCGTATGGTTTTCCCGGCATCTTCCTTAACCGGCTCCGGGAGTTTCCTCATCAGAACCCCGCTGCCAATCCCTGTGCCGATGCCTACGGCGAAAATGAACGTGTAAAGGAAGAGCGGGGGATCCCGGCCCAGGAGCAGGGCGATGACAAAGCCCGCAAACATGCCCACAGCGTTGTTGATAATCTGGATCTGTGTCATGTAGGAACCCCTGTCGGGGCCTGATGCGAGGAAGCTCAGAACCGGGTTGTTGCCTATCATCCCTATACCCCTGGTGATATGGAAAACCGAAACCCCCAGTATGACCAGAACCAGGGCAATTTCCTCCCTGCCCCCATAAGCCATAAAAGGCGCAAACAAGATGGGAACCATGCCTATGGCCCGGATAATCCAGGCGGTGCTGAAGATTCCAATTATGGAAAAACGCCTGGTCAGGATCTTCCCTAAAGGAAGAAAAAAGAAGGAGATATAGAGTATGGCGTTCAGAAGCCCGATGTATGTTGACGATGCCTTCAGCCTCAAAGCGAAGAGGGTAATGATGTTCCCTACCAGAAATTGCCACGAAAGGGAATTAAATACATTGAAAATATTATACACATCCCGGGCCTTTCCAAGCCGGTAAGGCGAAAGTGCTGCTGCCATAGTTTAGTTTATAATATCCCTTGGGCCTTCAAAATACAAGATACTGTGTTTTTTGAAAAACCGCCGCGTAATTTGAAGCGTCTCGCATAGTAAAACCGTCTATAGTGTATTGTAATGAAGAGGAACCAGCTCATGAACAGATTTCCCCCTTTTCTGCCTTTCCTGGGAATAGCCGCGCTTTCCGTCTTTCCGGCGAACTGCCTGGGCCTGCCCCCGGGATCCACCAGGTATACCCCTGGGACTTACGAAGCCGCCGGACGGGGTTACTATGGTCCTGTGCTGGTGCAGGTACAGGTTTCCGAAACCAGCATTGAAGGCATTGAGATCCTCGATCACCAGGAGGATTATTACGCCTTAGAGGCTATGGAGGAACTCCGGGACGCGGCTTTGGAATACGGCGCCGGTGAATTGGACGCCCTGTCAGGAGCCACTATCTCCAGCAGGGGGTTTCTGGAAGCCCTGGATAACGCCCTGAACGCGGCTAAAATCCGCCAGCCAGACCTGGAGTGAGTCTCCCAGCGGGGGGATGAACAAAGCATTTTTCAGCCCTGATCATCGTCAATTCGGATTTTTCCGTTGTCATAATGTATCTCCTTTATTCTCAATAATTCCGTTCATCGGGGATTCTGATGGTAGGATGGGTTCTTTGCAGTTCCGTAATGGCCGCCCAATGTTCCGGTTCAATCCTGGCGCGCATGGCATTGATGGTGGACTCCAGGTTCGACATGCGCCTAAGGCCGTTGAGGGTCATGTCAATATCCGGGTTGAGGGAGGAAACTGTCCCCAGCCTTTACGCCGTTAACATACAGTTCGTGGTATCCGACCCCGCAGACAAAGGCCGCCGCAGAGACAACCTCCGTCGGCAGGAGAATCTTCCGGCGGAAAAAGGGGGCCGCCGTTTCATCTATCGAAGGATTGCCGATAAAATGGCAGCCTTCCCAACACGCAATGCCCTTGGGCGGAATATGGATATACATTTTATCTCCTTTCCATTATCTCCAATCTGCTATCTAGGGCCTGTCCACAAAACCGGTTACTTTACGACACTATTCCCTGTTATGTTACCGCGCCCTGGAAGGACGAACCCCGGCCAGACTTGACCGGGCTTCTATCAGAATATCCCGGTTCGGATCGATACAACCCACCGCCGCCGAAGCTGTTTCTCCCGGCGCCAGCGTAAAGGGGACGGCCTCAACGTCTACTGCGGAACCTTCCCCGGGATACAGGGCGATAATCCCCTCCGCGGCGCTTTTCCCGTCGTTGCGGACTTCCAGCGTTATCTTGCCGGTCTTTACATCCCTGGTCAGGGCGGTCCGTACCAGGGGCGGATTACGTCGCCGCTCGCCGTATATAAGCCCGATGCTCTTAAAGTCCCGGGGCATATGGCCGTATTCCACTGCCTTTGAATCACCCTTTACCGTGATGTCCCCCCATTTCACGTCGGCAAAATCTTCGGGCCGGGCGGTATAGTTCTGCTCAAACAACCAGGAACCCTTTCCGGCAGACCATTCCATCCGAATATCGTGGCTGGTATCAAGAATAACGCTCAACTCCTCAGGGCTTGGTTCGATCCGTACCCCGTCCTTGTACATCACCGGTTTATTCCCGTCCCGCAGGTCATAGAAGTACCGGAACCGCCACCGCGAACAGATCACGTTCCGGGAGATGCGGGCGCAGGGCCGCATGGGTGTGTTGCTCTTGAACATCTCGTCGTACTCTTTAAGCGAGGGATACTTGTCAATATAGGGGCTTTTCCCCGCGTCCAGTTTTACGGCGGGATCGTTGGGCCCGTCAAAATTCTGCCGGGCATCGTAAAACGCCTTTTTGAGCGTGTCGTAGGCGCCAGGGACCCAGAAAAACTCGGTGTGTACGACCCGTCCGTCCACATTGATGGCGGGGTAACATTTGACAAACACGTTGTTGTTACATTCAAAATGACGGCCCCCGCCCATAAAACAGGCCCGCCCCACCTCGATAAAAAAGTTGTCCTCCATCACTGTATCGGAAAGGCCGTCGTCGTTGTAAATGCCCATGGTTCCCAGGCCCCGGCCCCCCATGTGGTGAATAAAATTATGGCATATCCGGTTGCCCTGGAACGAAAGATCCCGGCCGGAGTATATGGCACCGGCGTCCCCGGTTTCCATGCACACGTTGTAGATCTCGTTGTCTTCGATTCGCATGTCGTTGCCGCCCCACAGAATACCGATGTGGGGGCAGTTGTGGATCAGGTTATGGGTGATGTG
>JAISZE010000135.1 GCA_031269405.1 Treponema sp.
AGATCCGCCTTGTGGCCTGCGGAAAAAAGGGCTAAAACGGCCTCGTAGATCCATTTGTGGGCAGTGGTATAAAAATCATCAGGCCGCAGGCGCTGCCTGACTATAGGGACAGCACTGTCGTCGATGAGCATAGCCCCTAAAGCGGCTTTCTCGGCGTCATCGTTATGGGGAGGTACTCTTTCCGCAGTTCCCGCCGCTGCCATAACAGACAGGAAAAGGCTTACTCAGCAGCCGGGGCCTCTGCGGCAGGCGCTGCCGGGGCTCCCTGGGTTTCTGCCGGAGCAGGAGCGTTTTCAGCCTCCCTGCGCCTGCTCCTTCTGGCAGGAGCAGCGGGAGTTTTTTTACTCTCGGTTTTGACCTCCTGACCCAGGACGGTTACGCTAATCTCCGCTGAGGCGTTTTCATAAAGCTTGATCAGGGCCTTGTACTTGCCTACGCTTTTGAAATTGCTCCCTGCCAGCTCTATGCGCTTCCGTTCAATCTGATAACCCAGCTTGGACAGTTCATCGGCCAGGGTCTGGCTGGTAACGGCGCCGTACAGCTTGCCATTGGCTCCTGCGGGCATGGTTATCTCCACATTAAGGGCCTCAAGCTTTTCCTTGATCCCCGAGGCGTCCTTCCGCTTTGCAGCCTTCCTGGCTTCGATCTCTTCTTTTCTGGATTCAAAAAGCCTAACCGTGTAATCGTTATAAGGAACAGCTATGCCTCTGGGGAAGAGAAAATTCCGCGCATACCCACGGGCTACCTCTTTCACATCCCCTTCTTCCCCAAGAGGGGAAAGATCCTTGTTCAAAATGACTTTCATACAAGCTCCCTGTATACTTTTCCGCTTTTTTCTACTTTGCGGAAAAGTATTTTACGGAGAAAAAACGCTTCGTGTTTTTCCTCCAAAATAAGTTACCTTCTCTGTACAGAAAAGGGTCAACAGGCGCAGAAGCCGAACACGCCGGCTTCACTCCCCCGGAGTAGGGGAAGGCCCGTCTGTTTTAGGAGTCCTGAAGGACACCCAGGTTTCGGCAATTCCCAAAAGGGTAACCAGCCCCAGCACTGCCGCGTTGATTCCGGGACTGAACATCAGAATAAAAAACAAAATAGAAAGCGCCAAACGCAAAAAAGGCGGCGTCCCCGGGGCTGCGGCAAAATGCTGCAAGATCCCAAGTCCCTGAGCCAGGTACAGAATAGCGCAAAGGGTAAGAATGTTCCAGAGGATAATCTCAGGGACCGTCCATTTCAATACCCGCATGGCTATAACCATAAACAGCGATACCGACAAAACCCAGATAAACCGTATATCCGCATGGAAGGATCTCAGGGGCATGCCGCGATACCGGCCTCCGAACAGGCGGGACAAGGCTATGCTCATCTGGCGGCTTACGAGGAAGATAAGAAACGAAGACGCCAGCCCCCCGCCGCGGACTATAACGCTGTTCAAAAACTCCAGGACGAGTTCCGGCGTCAGGGATTCCAGCAGGGCGCTCTGCACCACATCCGCCCCTCCGGGCCGGTAAAAGGAAAGAACTGTTTCTATCTGGCGCTTTATAGCGTCGTAAAAGACCGGCTCCTCCAGCAGCCGGCTAAAGGTCCCTATGAGGAGCAGGGTACATGCCGCCGAACCGGCTGCAAGGCGGAGGGTTCCGGAAAGGCGGAAGATAAAGCCGGCCCTCTCCCCTGTGCTGGCGGGAATTCCGGGAGGCGCTGTTATCCAGGTAAAAATTCCGGTCAACAGGGCAAAGTAAAGGAAATCCCAGAGCCCTCCTGGGGGCGCCCGGAGGATCAGAACGATTCCCAGTGTGATGACAAAATTGAGCGCCGCCGCCAAGGCATAACAGGCCCATGCGGTTCTGATACCGAACCGGTATGAAGCTATACCCAGGGGAACAAGGAAAAAAAAGACAGGAAAACCGCTCCGGGAAAAAAACACGCACCCTGCGGCGCAGATACACGCAGGCAACAGCGCTGTCCCTCCCCTTTCAGACCCCGGGGATTCCATAAAACAGCGGCGGCTTTTATTCGGCCACAAAAGGAAGAAGCGCGATTATCCGCGCCCGTTTAATCGCCAGGGCCAGGGCGCGCTGGTGTTTGGAACAGGTTCCGGTGATCCGCCTGGGAAGGATCTTCCCCCTTTCGGTGATAAAGCGCCGCAGGGTGTCGGCGTCCTTGTAGTCTATCTTCAGTTTCTGGGTGCAGAATTTACAGACTTTTTTCTTGAAAAAAACCTTGCCCCTGCCGCCCCTGCTGCCTTCGCTGTCGCGGCCGTCCATGCCCGTGTCCATGCCCCGGTCCCGATCCCGGTCCTGCCGGGGAGGCCGCTCGCCTGATTCCATATATTTCTCATCTGACATAGTAAGCTCCTTGAAATTTCGGGCCCTCAGGGCCTCTTTTGTATTTTCTCCGAAAAAGCGTTTTTTCTAAAAAGGAATATCATCCGCAAAGCCGTCATCCCTTGCAGGGGCGGGAGTCTCGCTTTCGCCGCTGTTCCGGGTAAAGCCGCCGCCGGAGGAATCGCCGGGCGAACCGCCTCCCGGCACTCCTCCCAGGAGCTGCAAGTTGCTTGCCACGATTTCAACTTTCGAACGGTTCTGTCCGTCCTGCTGCCACCGATCTTGGCGCAGTTCGCCGTCAACCCCCACGGATTTGCCTTTTACAAGGTATTTCCCCACAGCTTCTCCCTGGCGGCCCCAGAGGACGATGTCAAAAAAATTAGGCTCTTCCACCCACTGGTCGCCGTTCTTGCGGCTCCGGTTCACGGCTATCGAAAACTTGCACACAGCCTGCCCGTTGGCGGTATACTTCAATTCCGCGTCCCGGACCAGCCTGCCGACCAGAACTACATGGTTTATATCCGCCATACTTCCTTATTCCTCCATTCTGACAAAAAGGTACTTCAAAAGGTTGGCGTTGAGTTTGAAAATCCGGTCCATGTTCGCAATCTTTTCCGGTTCAGCCTTGATGGTGAAAAGAACGTACTTGCCGCGCTTTCTTTTTCGGATTTCATAAGCCAGATCTCTATCGCCGGTTTCATCGGTTTTTTCGATAACGGCTCCGTTGTTCCCAAGGTCCGTGAGCAACTGCTCCCGGCCTGCCTTGTGCTGGTCTTCTTCCAGAGGGAAGATGACCGTCAGTTCGTACTGACGCATAAGTCCTCCTTACGGACGTGGACGCATCCCGCAGATGCGTAAGTATCCGCCTCTACAGGCGGATGCTCATGGTCCGCCCTGGGGCGGACAAAGAGGTATGTTGAGTATATGCAAACCGGCTATTGTGTTCAAGTACAGAGAACGAAAAAGCCGATATTTATAGTAATCATGAACAAACGCATCAATTTTGAAGATAATATATATGCAACCCTGGGCAGGATCCGCATGATCCGAGATCTTTTGGCTCTTGAGGCGGATCCCGAACTATTTCTGGATAAAACCCTGGAGGACATCGATTTTATCGATAGCACCCTTAGAATCCTTCTTTCGGGGCTGCTGGAAAACCAGTACCTTATCGAAAGGGAAGAACTTTTGAGCCATATTTCCGAACTGGAATGGCAGTTCAGCCAGATCCTCGGGAATTTTCTGAATACCCAAGGGAATATTGCTGCCCAGGAACCCTCCCTGCGGGACAGAATTGCCATTTTACGCACCAGAAGCCTGGAACGGCGAAGAACCGCCGAGAACGCCGGGGCGGCGGCAGGGAGTATCCCTGAAGAACCTGTGGTAAGTTCCGATGAAATCAGCGAGCTTCTCCGGGGTCTTTAGGCCCCCTCTCCAGCCAGCCGGCCGCCTATGAGAATCACCGGCGGAAGCCTCCTGGGGCGGCAGGTAAAAGTCCCCGAAGGGGTGATCAGGCCCGCTATGGACCGGATGCGGGAGTCCGTTTTTGCCAGTCTCGGGGACTTTTCCGGCCTGTCGTTCCTGGATCTTTTTACCGGATCCGGCATTATCGCCCTGGAAGCCGCTTCCCGGGGCGCTGCGTATGTGGAAGCTGTGGAAATGGACCCTCTAAAGCGGAAAACCCTCCTTGAAAATGTGAAAATTTCTCCAGTACGGATAAACTGCCGCTTTATGGCCGCCGAACTCTATGTAAAACGGGCTAAACACCGGTTCGACCTTGTGTTTTGCGATCCCCCCTTCCCTTACCGCTACAAGTGGGATCTGATAGAAAAAATCGCCTCTTCCCCCCTTATGGGAGAGGGATCAAGGTTGCTGCTCCACCGCCCCAGGGAGGACTTTCATGACGGGAAGCTTCCATTTCTTGAAAAAACCGGTTCCAAAGAATACGGCCGTTCAGTAGTAGATTTATTTTATTGCAAAAAAACTAGGAGAAATGGAGATTTTGCATAAAATGGTATTGTATTTTTTTCCGAAATAGATAATACTGTTATTATACAGGCCAGAAATGGATTATAAAAAAGTTTTAGAAAGCAGAAGCAGCCAAAGCGCTTTTATAAAAACTACCGTCAAACTACCCATTGACGGGGCTCAGAAAGCGGCGTTAAACCGGAAAGGCAACAGCCTTTACAACTCAGGAGACATAGAGGGGGCGAAACGGATCTATCTGACCACCGGATACTCGGACGGACTTATCCGAATTGGCGATCACTATAAATCCAAAGGGCGGATGCTGGACGCCTTGCGGATGTACTGGATTGCGCCGGATCACAATAAAGCGGAACCCATCATTAGACAACTATCGGTGATTATACAAAACTTAATTGAAGAAGGGAATTCCAATGAGTGACGTTATGAATGACCTTTCCGCGCTGGGGGAAACCCTGGAGGACAGGAAAAGGGTCCTTGTGCGGGAGAGGGAAGAAAAGGACAGCCTGGAAAGTTCGCAGAGCCATCAGGAATTGATTGAAATTTCCGATCTTTCAAAAAAAGGCTACCAGTTTTTAAAGGAAAACAAGATCGACGATGCTGTGGACTGTTTTTGCCAGATCCTTGAGATTGACGACAACAACAACTACGCCCTCGTCGGCATGGGGGACGCTACCCGTAAACGCGGGGCGTACCGCGAGGCGGCGAACTACTATCAGCGCTGCCTTTCCCGCCATCCTGGAAACAATTACGCTCTTTTCGGCCTTGCGGACTGTTACAAGGCCCTGAACCAGTACCATAAGGCTATAGAAATATGGGAGCAGTACCTCCTGCATGACGACAAAAACATCACGGTCCTGACCCGCGTAGCCGACGCGTACCGGAAAGTCCGGGAGTTCAAGCGCTCCAAGGCGGTATACCTCAGGGTGCTGGAAATGGATGCCCTGAATCCCTATGCCATCATCGGCCTGGGGCACCTGCATTACGATTTCAGGGAATACCGGGACGCCCTGTTTTACTGGGAAAAGATGGTGGAAATGAACAAGGAAAAGGTGGACATACGGGTCCTCACTTCCATAGGGAACTGCCACCGCAAGCTCAAGAGTTTTGAAGAGGGTATTGTTTACTTTGAAAAAGCCCTATTCAGGGATCCGTACAATTTTTACGCCCTTTTCGGCCTTGCGGACTGTTACCGCGGCCTGAACCAGCAGCACCGTTCTATGGAATACTGGAACCGCATCCTTGAGGAGGACTCCCAGAACAAGGTGATCCTTACCAGAGCAGGGGACGCCTACCGCAGTTTGGGCGATTACGACAAGGCTGTTGACTACTACCAGCGGGCGCTGAACATTGAATTTGATACTTACGCGGTCCTGGGCCTGGCGGTAGTGGCCAAAATCCAGGGCAAATACGACGAAGCCGCAGGGTCTTTGAGGAGGCTCATCCAGCAGGATCCTAAGAATTACCGCCTCTATGCGGAACTGGCGGACTGCCTGCTCAGGAAAGGCGAACGCCACCAGGCCGTGGAAGTCCTGGAAGAATTCCAGCGCCAGGGCATACGGAACACCACGGTCATGGAACTGCTGGAGCGGATCCGCATCTAAAACCCCTATGGACGCGAAACCCGCCCTGGCAGGGCTCTTTCCCGGGGAAATCGCAGGACTCCTTGACCCCCTCCCCTCTTTCAGGGCCGCCCAGATCCACCAGTGGATTTGTAAAGGCGCCGTATCTTTCGCGGGGATGAACAACCTTCCCGGAGCGCTGCGGGACGAACTGGAAGGGCGTTTCAGGCTCTTTTCCGGCGAAGTAAGCGCGGAACTTGAAGATCCGGACGGTACGGTCAAATTCCAGATAGGTTTTGAAGATAAAGTTAAAATCGAATCCGTGATACTTACCAGTAAGGAAGGCAGAAAAACAGCCTGCCTTTCGACACAGGCCGGCTGCCCTGCAGGGTGTGTTTTCTGCAAAACCGGACAGATGGGCTTTACGAGGGACCTCAGCGCCGGGGAAATCATCGAGGAACTGCTTTTTCTCATGCAGCGGGAAAGGGGCATATCCCATCTGGTCATTATGGGCATGGGGGAACCCCTGTTTAACCTCCCGGAACTCCGCAGGGCTGTGGCGTATTTTACCGAAGTCCTCAAGATCTCCAAGCGTCGCATCACCCTTTCTACCAGCGGCATCGCTGGAGGCATACGGGATTTTACGGATAACGGCCCTGATATACGCATGGCCCTTTCGCTTACCACAGGGAGGCAGGAATTGAGAGAAAGACTTATGCCTGTTGCCAAATCGAATACCCTGGCTGAACTCAAGGAAAGCCTTATGTATTACCAGAAAAAACGGAAACGGCGGATTACCCTGGAAACGGTCCTTCTCGGAGGCGTCAACACCACCCCGGCGGATGCGGCGGCTCTGGCAGGTTTCGCCCGGGGCCTTGATGTGGTAATAAACCTTATCCCCTGGAACCCTGTGGACGGCCTGTGTTTTGACGGCAGGCCCCTCTGTTCCCCAGGGGCCGCAGAAGCCGCGGGATTCGCGTCTGAGCTGGAAAAGAAGGGCCTTAATGTTACGTTCCGCTACAAAAAAGGCCGCGGCGTCCTGGGGGCCTGCGGGCAACTGGGATCGCCGGAATAGGCCTGTACGCAGGTCAAAGGAACAGGGATAGCGCCGCCTGGACAAGGCCGATAGAGGCGCCCAAAATAGCGCCGAATACATTTATCCACCGGAGCTGTCCGGCCATAACATCCAGAACGATACGTTCCACTTTGATCATATCGAGAGAATCAATGCGCCCGGAAACAAGGGTCCGTATATTGATGGTAGTAAGGACGGATTCGATCTGCTCGTTTGCGGCGGCGAGTATTCTGGACGCAAGAAAACCGTCAAGTTTTTCCTTTTCTTCCTTTTTGAGGGCGAAGATTTTGCCAAGCGTGTAATCCGGCTTTTTTTCCGGAAAGGTATGGATCTCTTCTTCTAAAATCGAAAGGATCCTGGCTTCCGTTTCCGGAGACCTGAGGAGCTCGTCAAGGCGGACAAGGAGATCCCCGATGATCTCAGGCATTTTTTCTTCCAGGGTCCTGTCGTACTGGGCTGCGGAAACAAAAAGACGCTGGAACACGTTCAGCTTGAGAATCGCCTGGGAAAGGAGCAGCCTGCCTTGGGTCTCAAGAATCAGCCGTATATCCCGGCGGTTCAAAAAACCGGTAACCAGATCCGCAGCTTTGGGGTAGAGCGCTTCCGCTCCTGCGAGGACTATGCCGGGGACGGCGCCGCTCCAATGCGAGGGCGGGAGGGAAAGGAATTTCGCCGTGTATTCTGAAAGGGATATTTGAACCTGCTCCTTCACCTGCGGATGGGAAAGGCGTTCCCTGATGATTTCCGGGGTTAAAAGTTCGCGTTCCACCATGCGGCCAATGCTGTCCGCCAGTTTATGCCGTTCCCTGGGAAGCACCCCTGGCGTAAAGGGAACACGTATCCCAAGGATCTTTTTTTCGCATAAAGGCCGGAAAAGCATTTTGATTGCGATGGCGTTAGTAACATAACCGATAAAAGCGCCTATAAGGGGCGGCAGTATCCAGGGGATGAGACTGCTCATGGAGCCATAGCCTCCGAAGCGGTCCGGGCCCGGCTTTCGTTGTCATACACATCTACTACAGCTTCCCTGAGCCAGCCCTGGATAACGCCGCCTGAAGCGCCCTGATCAGCGCTGATAAGGAGCCACGCTTCAGAGCGGTCGCTGACGGTTACCGAACGGCGTTCAAGAATTGTGACTAACGAGCCCCGACGCAGATAACCCAGTGAAGGGCTGTCCTGCTTCGGCTCCTCCAGCACATGGGTGAACGACGCGTTGACCACTCCGTAGCCAATAAAAGCTCTTGCCAGAGGGTTGGTCGGCGGCGGGTTAAGGGGTAGATCTTCATCGTTCCCCATACAGGAGCCTAAAAGCATGATTGCCAGGAGGATCAGCACTTGACGTCTGTAAGAGGGAAACCCTACTCTCATAGTATGAGGACTATAACGGGTTTTTTCATTTTAGTCAGCATGTTTTTTTCCGTCCGGGTCCTCTACGGGGAAGAAGGGAAGGCCAAAAGCGCCTATGCTTTTTCCATCATACCTGCAGCGGGGATATTCTGGGGCAAAGCGAAAGAAATTCTTTATAAATATCCCGATGCCGGGACCCCTGTAAGCCAGTTGCTCTGGGACTTCAAACCCCTGGTATACGCCGGTACGGATCTGGAATTCGGCCCCAGGGATCCGTTTGCAAAAAGCGGGGTCAGCGCCGGGGGTTCCCTCAAATTCGGGTTTCCCTTTGTTTCAGGCGTCATGGAAGACCGGGACTGGGCCGCGGATGACGGGGACTACCTTACCAACTATTCACGCCACGATGCCTTGTCCAACGGGGCCTTTATGGTTGATCTTTCAGCGGGTTTTTCCTGGGCGATCCTTTCTACGGTGACCGTCAGGGTCTACGGCGAACTCTCCTACCACCGCTTTTCCTGGACCAGCGAGGGCGGCTATATCCAGTACCCCAAAGACTCGTCGGGCAACTACCTGTACGACCAGCCATGGACGCCGGATCTGCCCACAGACCCGGTCTACGGGACGGGAATTACCTATACCCAGAACTGGCTGATGTTTTCCCCTGGGTTTTCCTTAGGGCTGAAGCTTTCGCGCCGCTTTTCCGCCGGTTGCTTTATCGCATGGACGCCTTTTATCTACGCAGTCTGTATTGATGATCACCTTCTGGCTTTATCGAAAGGCGAGCGGTATACCAGGGGCGAGGATTACCTCAAAGGCGGGATTTCCACAAAAGCGGGCTTAAAGATTTCGTTTGCTCCCAAAGAGGGGCTTGAGTTCTCCCTTTCGGCGGGATTCCGTAATGTCAGCGGGCCCCGGGGAGATTCCTACAACATGAACATGGGAGTTGACACAGGGGGATCCTTCAGCCTTTCCACATACGAAGGCGGCGCGGGCTTGCTGGTTCTGGATACGGCCCTTTCAGCGAAGATTCAGCTTTAGGAAAGGGAGAAGTTTTAAGTCCGATTCGGCAAAATCCATTGTTTCGATTTCCTCAAGCGCCGCCCAGCGCCATTCACTGTGTTCCGGGAGGCTGAAATTTTCGGAATCAAAAAAGACGCAGTACGCCGCAAGGGAAAAAGGTTTGCCATGATGTTCGAAGGAGACTGTCCCTACGCAGGGACCTACGGCGACAGTAACGCCTAATTCCTCGTGGTATTCCCGGATCAGAGCCTGGGCGTCGCTTTCATGTTCTTCGACCTTCCCGCCGGGAAACTCCCATTTGCCCCCTAAATCGCCCCCTGGTTTCCTGCGGGCAATAAAACAGCGCCTGCCTTTAACGGCGATTCCGGCTACGGATCTTTTACAGGATGCCACTAGAGCAGCAATACCTTGGGAAACAGGAAGTGGAGAAGCGCAATGACGATCGCAGCGGCTCCGACGATTTTTTTGTTCCGTACCAGCATTTGCTTGAAGCTTTCGGTATTATCGCTTTCGACGCCCACCCGCCCCCTGTAATACTCGAATACCAGGATGAAGCCGCCCGCAAAGCCCACTACAGCGGGAATAATATCGCCCAGCACCGGAAGATCCCCTTCTATGGAAGAAAGGAGCTTGAGAACGCCGGTTACCATGCAAAGTATACCCACTATAAGCCGCAGGGTTTCATCGTTTAGGGATAAGCCGGGCCGTACTTCCAGAGGGCCGCTTTCATCGCCTGAAATCAGAATGTAACCGGCAATGAGGTTAAAAAAAATTGACAAAAAGTAAAATTGTATCATGCAAAATCCCCGCATTACTAGTTTACAACTTTTTTGGAATTAAGAAAAGGGGTGGGGATGTGAAAACCAGGGATGGGGGAAAAATTACGATTTAAGGCGCCTGATAATCCGCTCGTTTTCGGACTGGAGGATCACGATGAATTCCCCTTCCGGGAAAGGCAGGGAAAGGGAGTACGTTTCCTTCCTTGTATAAGTGAAAAAAATCCGGCCTGTTGTGATGCTGGGCTGGGGATTCTCCTCCCCTGCCGGGGGCTTCGGCTGAACCGGGGAAACCGCGATGTCCACAGCCCCTGTATAGGCTTCTCCGTTTTCGGGCGCTTCCTTTTGGAGCGAGAGTTCAAGGCTGCCGCCGCTTTTTTTTATTAAAAGGATCACGCTGTTTTCGCCTAATTTAAAACTCTCATTGTTCCGGTCCCCCAGGCGGGTACCCAGCACGAACATGATGCAGATTAACAGAATCGAAACGAGGACAAAAATATTGGATTTAGTCCCTGCCAGGGTTCTGACAAAACCCCGGCGTACAGGGGCGCTTTCGTTGAGTTCCCTTACCGCCTGGGAAGCCCTTACCAGCCGGCGTTCCCGGGAATAGTGAAAAACCAGGTCAGGGTTATCTTCGGCCCTGCTTTTCTGCGGCTCCAGGGGCTTTTCAGCCCCGCCTGTTTTGCCCGTTTCAGAAACAGCCATTACCGCCTTCCTTTTGGCCCATCCAGGCGCGGCCTGCCAGATCCGCGGCAGCGCCTGCTACCTCAAGGGGATCGGTAAACCGCAGCGCCAGGCCCTGGGATTTCCCTGCTGCGATAAGGAGGGCGGCGGCGGCGCAGGCGCAGGAATAGCCCCCTTCTTTTCCGGCTGCACGCGCCGCGAGGGCTGCGCAGAAACCGGCCAGCAAATCCCCGCTGCCCCCTGCGGCAAGCCCCGGGGCCATGCCGTCTATTACCGCCAGACGCCCGTCAAATCCGGCAACGAATATGACATGGCCTTTCAGGATGATCACGCATTTCTTTTTTTGGGCAGTTTCGAGAAGAAGCGGCGCCGGGCGGCGGAGGATTTCCTCGATGGAAATTCCCGTATACTCTGAAAATTCCCCCGGATGAGGGGTGAGTATCGCATTGCCATGGAATTGTTTGTCCCTTGCCAGGGCAAGAGCGTCGGCGTCCAGCACCAGGGGAACGCCGTTTTTTTCCAGTTCCAGGGATTGTTCAAGCCTCGCCGCACGGCCCCCGGTTCTTCCCCATCCGGGGCCCAGCAGCAGCGCGCCGGGCTTGAACCGGCCAGGGGCGCTGTTTTCAAGACTCTCAGGCGCCACCATGACGCCTCCTGCGCCGGAAGCGAGAATGGGATAGATGTCATCATCCACTACAAGCCTGACAAGCCCCGCCCCTGCGGCCTGAGCGCCCCGGGCCGCGATGAGCGCCGCGCCGGACGCGCCCGGGGCCCCTGCCCTGATTTCCACGGTTCCCCGCAGGTGCTTGTACGCATCGGCCTTTACCTGGGGGATGAGCATCCGGGCCCCTTCCCAGTCCAGAAGTTCCGGGCTGCCGCGCCTTTCAAGTAAAGCGGCAGGGAACACGTTCCGTACCGGCAAAATGATCCCGCCATAGAGCCTGGCTTTGGGATTGTAGAGGCATAGTTTCAGGGGTTCTATGGCTGCCGTAACAGCAGCCCTGACAATGGGCATACCCGGCTCCCATTCGTCCGAATTGCCTGAAGGCATGTCCACGGAAATAACAAAAGGCGTTTCAAGGGCGTTTATCGTCCCTGCCATCTCTTCAAGCGCCCCCCTAAGGGGGCCGTGGACGCCTGAACCGGCAATGCCGTCGATGATAATATCAGCACGGGAAAAAGCGTCAGCAGAAGGCCTTCCCGCTTTTTCCCCTTCATCCCCGTCCCATACCATAACAGGGACATTCATTTTTCCAAGAGACTTGAGGGTTTCGGAAAGAGGGCCGCAATCGCCGGGAGGCGGGAACCGGCTTACTACCACTGTAGACAAAGCGGGATCCGCGGCGCCTGAAAGTATCCAGTACCGCAGCATTACCAGGGCGTCGGCGCCGTTGTTGCCTGGGCCTGCCGCCACGGTAATCCGCCTGGCGCAGCGGCTGAAAAGTTTCGGGAAAGCGGCGGTTACCGCACCGGCGCAGCCCCGCCCTGCGGCTTCTACCAGGGCAAAGGTATTGAATCCCCACTTTTCACAGGCTTCGGCGTCAATTTCCCGGGATGCTTCTGTACTTACAAGGGCTTTCCCTGTCATGGCGATGGTTCTCCGATAAATTTATCGGTCCGCCACCAGGCTAACTTGACCTGCCAGTCATCCACAAGGAGCCCTGAAAGTATCCCCTCTTCAGAGAGATCAAAGGCATTGAACTGGAGCTCCCCTGCGCCGACCTGGATAAAGCCCTGCTGCTGATCGCTCCCGCCCCCTTCGGAGGACAGGAACAGCAGGGAGTACCCGCCTTCTACCGGGAAAGACAGAAGTATCTTCCCGCCCTGAATAACCCCCATCATAGAATACAGCACACGGGCGGTATAGCTGCGGTTATTTTCGGTATAAGGGTATTCAAAGAAAGGAACTTCTACGGTTTTAATCCAGGAACCGTCTTCCACGTTCATAATCCACACTACTGAAGAATCAGGCTCGTTTCCCGTCCGGGTGTTAGTGGATTCGTCGTAGGTATCCCGGTAGTAATCGATCTTGATGTAGAGCTTCCGGCTGTCAGGCGCTACGGCGATGGAATCCAGGGAAGGGATAACCATGTCCCTATCCTGGGGAACCGGGACGGACTCGTTTTTCAACTGAACCATGAAACGGAAACTGCCGTCAGGTTCAAACCAGTAGATATTCCAGCCTGTAGGCAGCCTGCAAACAACCGCCAGCTCGTCATCTACCGACGTATAAAGGCCTTCGATTCGCGGAAAGGGGCTGCCCCCGATTCCGTCCCTGCCAAGGTACTCTGTAAACCGGCC
Organism: Treponema sp.; assembly: GCA_031269405.1. Next base: position 13,073 of record JAISZE010000135.1, read on the forward strand.
GTCGGCGTCGAAGTGGAGTATAATGCTGTCCAGGAGCGCCTTGCTTTCGGGATCGAAACTGTGTTTTTCGTAAGGCAGCCGGTCCCGGACGTAAATATGCTTCCTAGAATCCACCGTGATTTCCCCCGGTTCCTGAAGAGGGTAGGATATGGCCCAGCGGGTTACCACGCTGCCTGGCTGGAGGGGTTTCAGGGTCAGAGGGGGAGGATTAGTTTCTTCATTATAAATCATAAAGAGAAGATCGCCGTAAGAATTGTAACGGAGGATTTTCCCCCCGTTCCCGTCGGAAATATAAAAAAGCCCGTCCCGCATGGTCATACCGGCACGTTTGCCCCCTCTGTCCCCTTCCAGATTATAGATAGCTATCTGATCCTCCAGCCTGCCTATATCCAGGGTAAAAAGATCTTCCCGTGTTACAGAAGGTATCTGCGCCTTCCTTTCACAAGCAGCGAAAAGAGCGCCAATGAAGCATAGCAGCATCAAGGATCCGGGCATTCTCATGGATTTATAATATCATAGAGACAGTATACCAAGCCATACCCCAGCCCTGGGGCGGGAGAAACCCCGTGAAAAACGCTTGCAGAACTCGCCTGTGTCAAGTATTTCATACATTCCGGCGGGGTATTAAACCCTCAACACGAATAAAAGGCCCCGTTTTTTTCAAATTTTTTTTTGATTTTTTTTGGAAATTCGCTTGACAGGGAATAAATCCTATGGTATGATGAAACAATCCGGTAAGGATAATCTGGTACCGAGAACCTTTCCCTGAAGCCGAACCTGCGGTTCGGCGGGGTATTAGACTTCTCAGCACGAATAAACTTGCTGTAAGGGGGTGTTTTGAATGAACTCTGTTTGTTCTTTGCGCTATACTTCTAAGCAAATATCTGTCCCTGTCTTGTTATCCCTCACCCCCCCCCCCCCCCCCCCCCTACGATTATCGCTAAAATATCCTAACAGGCCGAATGCCGGCTTATACGGATTTAAGATTTTAACCGCTGATTGCACGGAAAATACGGGCTTTT
>JAISZE010000009.1 GCA_031269405.1 Treponema sp.
ATCTACTACCTGGGGTCCGCCCTTTTCGCCTCAGGCAAACTCTTTTCCGCCCGGCAGATCTGGACCTTCCTGGCAGGCAGGGACGCAGCCGGCGAATGGCGCATCCGCGCCCAGGGGCAACTCCGCAGCCCTTATATTGATAAAGCCATAGAAATGCCTTAGCATTTCAGAGATGCCCTGGCATTCTGAGTCCCGGCAACTGCCTCATTGACACATAAGTGAAATTTATAGTATTGTTTATACATATTACGAATGGTTAACAGCCCAAAGGGGCAAGGAGAAATACTATGGCCCAGGCCAGTAAAAACTCACGTACAACAAGCGCTACCCAGAAATTCTATTGTTCCTGCGGCGGCGAAGTCAAAATGAAGACTCTTTTCGAGAACGGCAAAGTCAAGAATGTCGCTGAGTGCGAGAAGTGCAAGCGCTCGGAACGGCGTCCGTCGGACTTCAAATAATGCGCCTGCGCCGCTGGGGAGCCAACGGCGCAGGAAAACGATAGTTAGGTTTATCTCTACTTAATTTGGGGGTTTCTTTTGGCAAAGAAAATTTCGTCCGCTGAAAAGCGGCACCGGCAGAGCGAAGAACGCCGTATCAGAAACAAGGCGATAAAGTCTTCTGTCAGGACCAGCGCTAAAAAATTTGTGCTTCTGGCCCAGAAGAAGGAAACAGAAGGGGCTGAAGCCGCACTGAAGGACATGATCAAGAAGATCGATTCCGCCGCCCGGAAAGGGGTTATCAAGAAAAATGCTGCGGCCCGTAAAAAATCCCGGATGCAGCGGCTCTTTAATTCCATTAAAGCGGCCCAGTAGACCCTGTACCGTCAGCCATGATGAGGGTGTGATGGTCGAAAAGAAATATACTAAGGCTGAAATAGTCGATTCCATCTATAATAAATCCGGAATTAACCGAAAGGAAATCCGGGATATTATGGACCTTTTTTTCGATGAAATCAAAGCCGCCCTTATCAAACGGAAGGTTATTGAACTCCGGGGGTTCGGAACCTTTGAAGTAAAAGTCCGCAAAGGCCGTCAAAAAGCCAGGAATCCCAGGACCGGGGAGATCCTTTCTGTCAATTCCCACGGTACGGCCGTGTTCAGGCCGGGACGGGAATTGAAACAGGATGTGTGGACTCACAAGCAGGACAATGAAGTATGAATTTGTCCCCTGAAAGGGGCTTCAGGTCCTTCTTTATCAACCTTGTCGCTATTGCCGCAGGAGCTGTGCTCTTCGCTGCGGTTTTTCCCAATCTTCTGTTTGAAAACGGCCTCCCGCTTCTTGCATGGATCGCCTATGTTCCTGTTTTCTGGGTGATCCGGCGTTCCGGTTTTGGGGCCTGTGTGTTTTGGGGCGCCCTTTACGGGTACGGCTCTTACGGTCTCTTTAATTACTGGCTCAGTGTTTTTCATCCTTTAGCCGGGCTTATTGTAGGTTCTATATACCTCGTTTTCCTGGCCGCTCTTTTTCCGCTCCTCAAGTTTGCGGCGGTTCTTTACCCCAAACGGGGCTATATACTCCAATGGCTTATATGGCTGAGTTTCGAGTACCTCCGTACCAAGGGTTTTTTGGGCTATGCCTACGGTATTTCAGGCTATTCCCAATGGCATTTGACGCCGCTTATCCAGATTGCCTCTGTAACCGGCGTCTGGGGGGTTTCGGCTTTGCTGGTTTTCCCTTCCGCATGGCTGGCTGCCGCTCTGCCCAAGAACATGCCCTGGTCCCTTGAGGGCATCAAAACAGATTTTCTGAATTTTTTGCACAGAGAAAGAATTTCAGCCTTGGTGTGGACGGCGGCCTTCGCGGGGGTTCTGGTTTTCGGCTTTGTTTCCCTTGTGGATTACCAGGATGCCCCTAAGGCGAAACTTGCGCTGGTTCAGCATAACACCGATCCCTGGGCGCCATCCAAAGCCCCTACGCCGAAGCAGGCCTTTGAGGAATACTGGAACGATTTCAGGATCCTCAAGCGCCTCTCTGACGAGGCCATAGCGGCGAATCCCGATCTTGACCTGGTGGTTTGGTCAGAAACGGCTTTTGTTCCCAGGATCTACTGGCATCTGACAGTACGGGACGATCACTATTCCTACCTGCTGGTCAGGGAACTCCTGGATTACCTTTCGACACAGAGAGTCCCCTTCGTTATTGGCAACGACGACGCCCGTAAAGATCCGGCCCTTAATCCCCAGGGAAACAACCAGGTGGATTACAACGCCGTGCTGCTTTTTGAAGGAGAGGAGATAAAGCAGCTTTACCGGAAACAGCGCCTGGTTCCCTTTACCGAGCATTTTCCGTACGAAAAACAGCTTCCGTTTATCTACGATGCCCTTATCAAGGCGGATACGCATTTTTGGGAGAAAGGGAAGGAAGCCACGGTTTTTGCCAGCACGAACCCCCAGGGGCTTTTTGGCTCCCAGGAAAAAGGGGCGCTCAAATTTTCAAGCCCTATCTGTTTTGAAGATACCTTCGGCTACCTCTCGCGGGATTTTGTCCGTAACGGCGCGGAACTCATTGTTAACCTCACCAACGATGCCTGGTCCGGCAGCCTCCCTGCCCAGATGCAGCATCTTTCTATGGCCGTATTCCGGGCTGTAGAGAACCGGCGTTCCATGGTACGCTCTACCGCTTCAGGGCAGACCTGCGCCATAGACCCTAACGGCAGGATTCTGGCCATGGCCCGGCCTTTTGCGGAAACCTGGCTGGCGGTGGAAGTTCCAGTGGTAAAGGTTTCTTCACTTTATACCCGCCTGGGAGACCTGCTTCCCCGGGTGTTTATGGTTCTTGCGTTTTTCCTGTTGATCCTTCCTGCGGTTCAGGGTATAATGAGGGTCGTTAAAAAATGAAAAGGCCTTTCCCGGCACAAGGAAGGTTATGATGGATACTCAGAAAAAGCTACTTATTGTCGATGATGAGACGATAAACCTTGATTTTTTCGAGCTTATGCTTTCGAAACTTGGATTTATTGTTGAAAAAGCCAGGGACGGGGTGGAAGGGCTGGAAAAACTTAAAAAATTTTTTCCCGATCTGATACTTCTTGACAATATCATGCCCCGTATGTCCGGGTGGGAGTTTACGAAGATACTCAAAGGGGATTCCAAGTTCAGGGATATCCCTATTGTGATGTTTTCAGCCCTGGACGATGTAAAAGACAAAATAGAGGGCTTCGAGCTGGGGGTTGACGACTATATCACTAAACCTTTCAACTTTTCCGAAGTCCTTGCGCGCATCCGGGCGGTGCTGCGGAACCGGGAGCTTTTCGCTCAGATAGCTGTCCGGGAGTCCCGCCTGGGCCTGGCGGAAGAACTGAACGCCGACATGAAGCGCAATCTTATGGATTTCGCAAAAACGATAGACGAACTGGACGCCGCGATAGCAAAAGCAGGGGGAGATACTCTGGTACTGGAAAAAATCCGGGGTGTCAGGAAGCATATCGCCGGGCTGGACGCCAGGATCGAAAAGACCCTTGCTGAATGGGAAGATCTCAAGAAAAATGAAATCGGCCTCCCTGCGCTGGAGAGCCAAATACGGAAATATCTGGACCAGGAATAGGTATGGCAAGGATAGAGGCAAAGAAAAAAGACAACATCGTGGTTTTTGGCTCCAGTACCGCCTTCAATGGTTGCCTGCGGTTCAGGGAAACTCTCTGTATCCAGGGGCGCTTCAGGGGAACCATAGACGCCGCAGGGGCCCTTATAGTGGACAAAGGGGCAGTGGTGGAGGCGGACCATATTTCGGTTACTTCCCTCATCGTTTACGGGACTGTAGTAGGCGCCGTCCAGGCGGTGGATAAAATCGACATGTTTCCCGGCGCCGAGGTCCGGGGGGATATCAGCGCCGCGAGGCTGAGAATTGCCGACGGTGTAACTTTTGAAGGCCAGTGCAGTATGACCGGAATAGACAAGGATGTGGAGATTTTTTCCCGCCCTACTGAAGAGATAAAGGCCGAGCTTCAGAGGGTTAATGGCTAGGATTGAGGCTTCGGCCTTGGCGGAAACCCTGGTCAGGCGTCTGGAAGCCCTGGGGAAAACAGCAGTCCTGGCCGAATCCTGTACCGCCGGCCTTGCCGCGGATTTAATCGCCTCTGTTCCCGGGGCTTCTGCGGTTTTGTGGGGTTCCTTTGTTGCGTACACCATAGCGGCCAAGATAAGAATGCTTGGACTGGAAGAAGCGTTTCTTTCCCGTTACGGGGCGGTAAGCCGGGAAACCGCCTGCGCTATGGCGGCAGGAGCCCTGGAAAAAAGCGGCGCCGCTTATTCCCTTTCCATAACAGGTATTGCCGGGCCTGGCGGAGACGGATCCGGCGTACCTGTAGGGACCGTGTGGATAGGATGCGCCATACAGGGGGAAGAAGCTGAAGCCGAGGTTTTCCATTTTATCGGTTCCCGCAATGAAGTACGCTGGGAAGCGGCGGAAAAAGCTGTCCGGAAGCTGCTTGAATATCTTGACATGCGTGGAAAAATTTAATATTATTTATGATAAATAAAAACGCTCGATTCTGTGGGAATAAGTTCAATATTCGTTCTGTTAACTGGAACTATAAAATAATGATAGCATGCGGAGTTAATTAATGGCAATTTTAAGAAGAGGCAGAAAACCAAAAAACGCCGAAACTGGGGATTTACCAGGTATTGAAATCGAGGCTCCTCCTCAGGAGGAAACCCCGGATGAAGAAGAGGACCGCGCCAAGGCTGTAGTAGTCAGGACCAGGGGCAGGCCCAAAGGATCCGGTCCCCGCTATTTTGGGCAGGCCGCATCTGAGGAAGAAGCGGAAGCGGGGTCTTCCGAACACAGGGGGCCGGGAAGGCCCCGGGGACGGTACAACCGTATCCCTGAAGCTCCGGCGTTCCAGGGGGAGGTACGGGAGGTGCAGGCAAATCCGGGCCCTTCTCCTGTAGAAAATAACGGGGCAGCCGGTTCTCCGGTCAGGGAATCCCCTGCTGAAACGCCGTTGCGACGGCATTCGGGCCGCCCGTCTGCGTCTCAGGAACCGGGTTTCAGGGAGTCCCAGTTTGCCGCTTCGCCTGTTTCTTCAGCGCCTTCGCTGCCTTCGGTCATGCCCCGGTTGCCTTCTATGCCGGATATCTATGGCCGGCCTGAGCCCAGGCTTGAGCAGGACAACGGCAAGCCCAGGCTCACTATCAACGAGCTTATCCGGCTCAATATGATAGATCTGCGGGAACTGGCGGCGGTCTACAATATCTCCCATGATGATATGGTTTCCCTGAAAAAGCAGGAAATCATCTTTTCGCTATTGAAGGCCCATACCGAGCGGGGGGGGATCATCTATGCTTACGGCTCTCTGGAGATCCTGCCTGACGGTTATGGGTTCCTGCGCAGCCCCCAGAATTCCTACCTTCCAGGCCCTGACGATATTTACATCAGCCCCAGCCAGATACGGCTCTTCGCCCTCAAAACCGGGGATACTGTTTACGGCCAAATAAGGAGCCCTAAGGAACAGGAACGTTTTTTCGCCATGCTCAGGGTGGAAACGGTCAACTATGACGATCCCACAGTAGCCCAGAACCGCATACCTTTCGATAACCTGACGCCCCTTTATCCGGACAATAAACTGGACTTGGAAACCATAACCGAAGGTATCAGCGAGCGGATCATCAATCTCTTCTGTCCTATCGGCAAAGGCCAACGGGCCCTTATTGTGGCCCCTCCCAGGACCGGAAAGACCATCATGATGCAGAAGATCGCCAACGCTATCACCAGGAACCACCCGGAGGTCTATCTCATCGTGCTCCTCATCGACGAGCGCCCGGAAGAAGTGACCGACATGGAACGCACCGTCAGGGCGGAAGTCATTTCCTCTACCTTTGACGAACAGGCCAGCCGCCACGTACAGGTAACGGAAATGGTTCTGGAAAAGGCCAAGCGCCTGGTGGAGCATAAAAAAGACGTGGTTATCCTCCTGGATTCTATCACGCGCCTCGCGAGGGCGTATAACCAGACGGTCCCCACGAGCGGGAAGATCCTCTCAGGCGGCGTGGACTCCAACGCCCTCCACAAGCCCAAACGTTTCTTCGGCGCTGCGCGCAATATCGAAGAAGGCGGGAGCCTTACGATTATTTCCACAGCCCTCATCGAGACCGGCAGCCGCATGGACGAGGTTATTTTCGAGGAATTTAAAGGTACAGGCAACCTGGAAATCAACCTGGACCGCCGCATCAGCGACCGCAGGCTCTTCCCGGCTATTAATATCAAGAAATCCGGCACCAGGAAAGAAGAACTCCTCCTTACTGAGGAAGAGCTCCAGAAGATCTGGGTACTCCGGAAGGTTATCAACCCCATGGACGACATCGAAATCATCGAACTCGTGGTTGACAGGATGAAGAAAAGCAAGAATAATGAAGCATTCCTGAGATCCATGAATACCGGCGGGGCCGGAACGGATTAAGAGAACCAGCAGCCCTTAAACCGCCTTCACCCCAGGGGCCAGGCGGAGTTGGGCAAATTTGCGGAGGATTGTTACGCATGAAAGAGAAGATTCACCCTAAATATGATCTTACAAAAATCACTTGCGCCTGCGGGAACGTGATCGAAACACGGTCCACTGCCAGGGACCTTAAAGTAGAAATTTGTTCAGCCTGCCATCCCTTTTTTACAGGCAAACAGAAGCTTGTTGACACAGCCGGCAGGATTGAACGCTTCCGCAAGAAGTACAATATTTCAGGCTAATACCCCTTATAGGTATGCGCCTTGTATTTTGGGCTATTCCAGACGCCAGATAACCTACCTTGGGCTAAACTTGACCCGTAGCATTTCGTGAAATACCGGGAGCGGGAAAAATTCCGGGAAAAAAATTTAGAATTCCCTGCCGGAGCGTATTGGAAGACTTGACGCTGGCGTCAAGTCTTTCCATAGCGGAGGCGGGTTCTACAAGCGTTTTTCACGGGGTTTTTCCTGCTCCCGGGCTGTCAAGAAGGTTATTTGCGAGCCAAGTTTAGCTTAACAGCGGGTCAAGGGTAAGCTCGTAACATGTTGGGGTCCGTTTGCCTTTAAAGTCTTCGCCGGTTAAGGCAGCTTGTAAATCCCGTATCTTAAAACCCGGAAATTCCGGGGGTAAACGGAACCCTTTAGCGCTGGAACTGAAATAGAGCCTGCCTCCGAGGGTAAGGAGCGCCAGGCACCTGCCGATGAGGCCTTTGTAATCCCGGCGTATGTCAAGGCTGGCTTTCATCTTTTTTGAATTTGAAAAGCTTGGGGGGTCCAGGATGATAAGGTCCCATGAACATCGTGCCCTCCTGGCTTCTTCAAGAAACGGAAGGACATCGGCCCTGATGAAGTTGAACCGGGAGGGCCCGGCGTTTTTTGCGTCCAGCCCGTTAAGGGCGAAGTTAACCCTGCCCCAGTCCAGGTAGGTGTTGGAGAGGTCCACCGAGTCCACCTGCCGGGCTCCCCCCAGGGCGGCGCAGACCGAAAGGGAGCAGGTATAGGCGAAGAGGTTAAGGACCCGCAAGCCCCCAGCCTGGGAGCGGAGGAGGGCCCTTTTTTTGCGGGCATCCAGAAAGAGCCCGGCGTCCAGGTAGTCCGAAAGGTTCACCTTGAACCGGGCGCCGCTTTCATGTACCGTTGTCCAGACATTGGCCTGCCCAATCCTTTCATACTGGGCTCCTCCTTCTTGCCTGCGCCTCTGGCGGCGCCGTTCTTTGAGGAATACGCGGTTAATAGGAATATCCAGGGCCTTTGAAACCGAAGCGGCCATAAGTTCCAGCCAGCGGTTTTCCTCGTCCTCATCCTTCTCGTAGGGCCTCTCGTAGAGGGCCCCTGAAACCGCATCGTTGTAGCGGTCAAGGACCAGGGGGATTTCCGGAATGTCCCTGTCGTAGAGCCGGAAGGCGTCGGTTCCTGTACGGCAGGCCCATTTGGCCAGGTGGCGGTATCGTTTGGAAAGCCTGTTGTAAAGCATTTCCGCCTGTAACGCGGCTTTTGCTTCCCGGTTTATCTCTGTCATACAATATGTTATAATACCCTATGAAACAGAAAATAGTAGTGCTTTCTGCGGACGCCATGGTTTATGAGGATCTCGCGTATCTTGAAACCCTTCCGAATTACAAAAAATATCTCCATAACGGGGCGCTTATAAAATCGGTCAGGACTATCTATCCTACCGTTACTTATCCCGCGCATGTAAGTATGGCTTCAGGGACCCGTCCGGCAAAGCACGGGGTTCCGGGCAACTATGAACTTCAGCCTGGAAATCTTGCCCCTCCCTGGTACTGGTTTCACGACGCGGTTAAGACCCCCGATATTTTTGACACCGCTCGGAAAGGGGGGCTTTCTACCGCTTCCGTATTCTGGCCTGTTACCGGAAACCATCCTTCCATTGATTATCTTATCGACGAATACTGGACCCAGGGGCCCGGGGACACCATGGAAGCGGCCTTTGCCCGTTCGGGATCGAAACCTGAAATGCTGGAAATCATCTCCCGCTATTCATCTAATGTCAAAGAGCGGGTCCACCCTTCTGCGGATTACCTCGTTATAGGCTGCGCCTGCGACATCATCAAACAGTACCAGCCAGATCTCCTCATGATACACCCTGCGAATATTGACGGTGCCAGGCACGAGTACGGCCTCTTTAACGAAAAGATAAACAAGGCCATTGAGGATACTGATCGCTGGATAGGAGAACTAATGGAAGCCCTGGATTACGCCGGTATCAGGGAGGAAACCAATTTTTTCCTTGTAAGCGATCACGGCCAGTTGGACATCACCAGGGTGATAAACCTCAATGTAATGCTTGCGGACAAAGGGCTCATCCGTTCAGACAGCAAAGGGAACCTTTCAGGCTGGGACGCCTACTGTCTTTCCAACGGGATGTCGGCCTTGGTGTACCTGAAGGATCCTGACAATCGGAAGGTTTATCAAAAAACCCGGGACCTCCTGCTGCATCTCTGTGGCGAAGGGATCTACGGAATCAGCCGGGTTTTTTCAGAGCCGGAGATACGGGCGCAGGAAGGGCTGGGCGGCTCTTTTTCGTTTGTACTGGAAACAGACGGCTATACCTCTTTTGGCGATGACTGGAAGCGGCCTATTGTAAAGAACTTTGATGCTTCTGATTACCGCTACGGCAGGGCCACCCACGGCTACCTTCCTGATAAGGGACCCCAGCCGTTGCTGGCAGCCCGGGGGCCGGGCATACGGGACGGGGTTGTTCTGGAAAAGGGCCGTATAATAGACGAAGCCCCTACATACGCGAAACTCCTGGGCCTGGAACTGCCTGACGCTGAAGGCGAAGCAATCGGCGAAATTCTGGCTTGACTCCCCAGGGAGCCTCTCAAGGCGCTGTCCGGGCCGCCGGATAAACCAGGCCCTAGGCAGGCAGCGCGGAAGAGGGACAGAGTTCCTGTACCGGACAGACGCCGCAGCCAGGTTTTCGGGCATGGCAGACCTCCCGGCCAAACCGGTTTAAGACATGGCTTGTTTCGATCCATTTCCCTTTAGGCGTCAGGATGGCCATCTGTTTTTCGATCTCCTCAGGGCGGCTGGAACTGGCAAAACCCAGGCGGTTTGTTACCCTGGAAAAGTGGGTGTCTACGATAATGGCAGGCACGCCGAAGCAGGCTGACAGCACCACTGACGCGGTCTTTCTCCCGGCTCCCGGAAGCGCCGTGAGTTCTTCCATGGTACACGGGATCGCCCCCTGGTGTTTGTCCCTGATCTGCCTGGAAAGAGCTTTTATGTTATGGGCCTTTGCCCTGAAGAACCCTGTGGAATGAACGATACGTTCCAGTTCCGCCAGAGGGGCCTCTGCCAGCGCGTTGCAGTCGGGAAAATGGTTGAAAAGCACGGGGGTCACAAGGTTGACCGCCGCGTCGGTGCACTGCGCTGCCAGGACAGTGGCCACCAGAAGCTGGAACGGCGAGTTGTAATCGAGGAGGGGCCGGTGATCCGGGTAGCAGGGACCCAGGACGGCCATAACCTGAATAAAGCGTTCGGTTTTTGCGTTTTTTGTTTCAGGAATCATAGCCCAGTATACACTGTATGTAACGCTGAGCGAAAGGTTGTACTGGTATGGGTTTCCGTGGCATAATAATGGGCATAATTTTTCAGAACCGGAGGAGCTGCGGTGTATCAAAGCGTCGATCCTAAAGTACATTTTCCCAAACTGGAAGAAGAGATACTTGCCTTTTGGGAGAAAAACCATATATTTGAAAAATCCGTTTCCCGGCGTGAGGGCGGCGAGGAGTTTGTCTTTTACGACGGCCCTCCCTTCGCCACCGGGCTGCCCCATTTCGGCCACTTTTCCCCGAATACCATAAAAGACATTATCCCCAGGTATCAAACCATGAAGGGGAAAAAGGTGGAGCGCCGCTTCGGTTGGGACTGCCACGGCCTCCCGGTAGAGAACCTCATCGAAAAGGAATTGGGCCTCAATTCCAAAACCGACATTGAGCGCTTCGGGGTGGCCCGTTTCAACGAAGCCTGCCGTGCCTCTGTGCTGCGCTACGTCAAAGAGTGGCGCTATGTTATCACCCGGCTGGGGCGCTGGGTGGATTTTGACAACGACTACAAGACCATGGA
>JAISZE010000054.1 GCA_031269405.1 Treponema sp.
AAAAAAACCTGGAACGCCTGAAACTTCCCGGAGGTGGGAAGGGGGCGCCGGGAATTGAATCCCGGAAAGCGGACGGCCCGCTTTCCCTGAAAAGCCTGCTGCCGCCGCCTTCGCGGAGAGGGCTTATACTCGTGGACCCGTCGTGGGAAGAAAAGAACGAATTACAAACAATCCCGGCTGCCCTGGCCGGAGCCCTTCGGCGTTTTCCCCAGGGGACCTACATCATCTGGTATCCTTTGCTGCTTATGTCTAAAGACACGTCTAAAGGCACGATAAAAGGCGCCCCAGGGGCGGAGCATTCCGGGACCCTGCCTGAAACTTTGCTCAAACTTTTCCCGGCCGGCAGATGCTGTATTGAATTCCACACTGCTCCCCGGAGCAGGGAAGCTTTTTTCCCACACACCGGGACTTCCCCCAGAGGGATGTACGGTTCGGGCCTTGTCGTTTACAACCCTCCCTGGACCCTCAAGGCGGCGCTGGAAGATACCCTCCCCTACCTGGCAGGGGTGCTGGGTTCCGGGGATTGGAGCCTGGAGTGGAAACAGCCGTGAAGGGCTGGGTTTTCTCAAGCCCTTCCCCTGCAACCCTAAAAAAAGAGAAGTGTCATATTTACCATGAGCGCGCCGAAAAACATCCAGCCCCTCCCCCCGCCTCTTCCCTTTCAGACTCCGGGGGAAGAGATAGCCAATTCCATACTCCACGGCCTGGGCATACTCCTGGCAATAGCGGGCCTCGTGCTCCTTACCCTCAGGGCGTCGGGATACCTTGGAGGAAGCCCAGGCGGCCCTGCCGAAATAGCCTGTTACGTGGTTTTTACCGCCACTATGATTTCCATGTTTCTTGCTTCCACGCTTTACCACGCCATCCAGCACGAAGGCGCTAAACGGGTTTTCCAGATTCTCGATCATTCGGCGGTATACCTCCTCATCGCCGGAACCTATACGCCCTTCAGCCTTCTGGGGCTCCGGGGAGCCTGGGGCTGGGCCTACTTCGGCGTCGAATGGGCCTTGGCTGTAACAGGGATTGTCCTGTATTCCGCGAATTTGAAGTTCCTGCGCAGAGCCGAGCTTTCGGTCTATATCATCATGGGCTGGGCTATCGCCGCAGGGTTCTGGAAACTGTACCGGCAGATTCCCTTTATCAGTTTTGCCCTCCTTGTCGCCGGAGGGGCTGCCTATACCTTTGGCACCTTTTGGTACCGCAGGCGGCACCGCAGGGGTTCCCATGTAATCTGGCATATCCATGTAATCGCCGGCGCTGCTTGTCACTGGCTTTCTTTGTGGTTTATGAGTTAGAATGATAGTATGCCTACAGTAGACGATAAAAAAGTAATCTATTCCATGTACCGGGTTTCAAAGAAACACGGGGCCAGGCAGGTGCTCAAGGACATAAGCCTTTCGTACTTTTACGGCGCCAAGATCGGCGTCATCGGCCTTAACGGATCAGGGAAGTCGAGCCTGCTTAAGATCCTTGCGGGGGTTGACGCCGGGTTTTCCGGGGAGATTTCGGTGAGTCCTGGTTACACGATAGGTTTTCTTGAACAAGAGCCCTGCCTCCAGAGCGGGAAGACCGTCAGGGAAGTGGTAAGCGAAGGGGTCCGGGAACTGGTAGACTTGCTCGCTGAATTCGACAAAGTGAGCGAGGCTTTCGGCGAAGCCGGCGCGGACTACGAAAAGCTGGGCGCCAGGCAGGCGGAACTCCAGGAGAAGATCGAAGCCGTTGACGGCTGGAACCTGGACAGCCGCCTGGAACTGGCGATGGACGCCCTGCGCTGCCCGCCGGGTGAGGATCTTGTCGATACCCTTTCAGGAGGCGAAAAACGCCGGGTGGCCCTGTGCAGGCTTCTCCTTAAAAAACCGGACATACTTCTTTTGGACGAGCCCACTAACCACCTGGACGCCGAAACCGTGGCGTGGCTGGAAAGGCACCTTAGGGAATACGCCGGGACCGTCATCGCCGTCACCCATGACCGCTACTTTCTGGATAATGTTGCCGGGTGGATCCTGGAACTGGACCGGGGCGAAGGCATTCCCTGGAAAGGGAATTATTCCGGATGGTTGGAACAAAAAGAACAGCGCCTGGCGCTTGAGGAAAAAGGGGAAAGCGAACGGCGCAAGCAGCTCCAGCGGGAGCTCGAATGGATACACATGAGCCCCAGGGGCCGGCACGCCAAAAGCAAGGCCAGGATAGCGCAGTACGAAAAACTCTTCCTGGATGACGAGCGGGAGAAAATACGGGAAAACAAAATTACCATTCCCGCAGGGAAACGGCTGGGCCAGTTGGTTATTGAAGCAAAGGATTTGACCAAAGCCTATGGGGAGAAGATCCTTTTTGAAAACCTGAATTTCTCCGTACCCCCAGGGGCCTGCGTGGGGATCATCGGGCCCAACGGGGCGGGAAAAACAACACTTTTTAAAATCATTACCGGTAAAGAACAGGCCGATAATGGAAGCATACGGCTTGGGGACAGCGTAAAACTGGCCTGGGCGGATCAGATGCGGGAAAACCTGGACAACGAAAAGAGCGTCTGGGAACAGCTTTCCGGCGGCCTGGACATCATAAGGCTCGGAGGGGACAACGGATCGGGAGTTAAAGAAGTTTCTTCCAGGGCTTACTGCGCGTGGTACAACTTTTCCGGCACGGATCAGCAGAAGAAGGTAGGCGTCCTTTCCGGCGGCGAAAGAAACCGGCTCAACCTGGCGCTGACGCTCAAAGAAGGAGCCAATGTGCTTCTCCTGGACGAGCCCACTAACGACCTGGACGTGAACACCCTCAGGGCCCTGGAGGATGCCATTGATACCTTCGCGGGCGCGAGCCTCGTGATAAGCCACGACCGCTGGTTCCTGGACCGCATCGCCACGCACATCCTGGCTTTTGAAAACGGCGAAGTTATCTGGTATGACGGCAATTGGTCGGAATATTCGGAATCGAGGCGCCAGAAACTGGGATCAGCGGCGGACAGTCCGCACCGTTATGTATACCGGAAATTGGAACGATAATAAATAAAAAGGAAAAACAAAATGGAAATAAAAATTTTAAAAAATGATGATGAAATCTATATCATAGAGCCCCAAAACGAGCTCAATCTCTACAGTTCAAACCAGCTCAAAGAGCTGGTAATGAAAATGATAGAATTGAAAATTGAGCGTTTTATCATCAGCCTGAAAAAGGTGGAAAACGTAAATTCCTCAGGCATCGGCGCGCTGATCTATATTTCATCAACCATAAAAAAGTTGAATTTTTCCCTGGCTATTACAGGCATCAACAAGCCGGTAGAAAAGGCTATTAACGCCATCAGGCTTTCGGGCTATTTCCCGATAACCGGCTCCCTGAGAGAGGCTGTTGATCTGGTCCGCCAGGACAGGGCTTAACGGCGCGTCAGGCTATACCTGGCCGGTAAGGAAGTTGACGTCCATATCGGTAAAGGGTTTGCCGTAGATGTACTCGAAAAGAAAACGCAGATCCTCAGGCTCCATGTCCAGAAAGCGGCAGCCGAAATACCCTTGGGAATTGTCCTTGTAGCGCCGGACTATCCGGGCATGGGCATTGACCGTACGCCTTTGAGTTATGAGTTTCACCGAAAGCTCGCTGTCCGGCAGCAGGGCGGACGACAACTGGCAATGGGGATAGGCAAAGAGAAGCCCCGAAGCGCTGATATCTATGACCTTGCCTTCAAAGGATTCGTTTTTCAGTTTCCCTGTTTCAAAATAACCGTTTATCTTGAGGGAATAAGCGAGGATCTTGGCAAACTGGTAAAGCGTATCAAGAACCCCGTAATCAAAGGGAAGCTTTCCTTCCTTGTTGATCCAGATGTGGATATAGCCGATCACATATTCCTGGAAGAGTACCGGCGCCCAGGCGTCTGAAAAAATACCGCTGTCAAACTTACTCTTGACGAACCGGATACAGGCGTCATCCACATAGGCAAGATCCACCCCTGTACTTTCAAGGTAGCGCTTGAACATATCTTCAGTGATGAGCCGTTTCCTGGGGTAGGGATCGGAACGCGGAAAGTTGCCCAGGGTAGAAGGGAGAAAAAGGGTCTTCCCTGTTTCCGAAAGGATCCGTTCCTCATGGGACACTGGTTTTACATCCTTGAATATCACCAGCTTGTAACCGTTAGCGTATCCTTTGATATACGCCGCCATCTGGTCGATAAGGCCGCTCAGGTTCCGGGGATCCACGTTCCTGACCATCTCTCCCAGTTCCCCGCTTTCATATTCGGCAACCTTAGGGTAGGTCAGGGAATACCTGTCCCCAAGAAAGGTAAACAGGATCTGGAGATCCTGGGGGGTCGAAACCCGGGAAAAAGAACGATCCAGGTTTTTATAGAGAAATTCAGGAGCCTCAGCAACGATGTGTTCGTCTTTGATGGAACTTACCTCTACGGCGAAAATGATCACCTGGCCCCGGTAGTCGAACATGAGGTCCATCTTTTTACGGATCTTGAGACCCGCCACAGGCCTGTCGGCTTTAAAAAAAATCTGATTTTTAGCGGGCTTTTCTACCGTAAGGACGTATTCGGTACGGTTTTTAAGGTACATAATGGGGATCTGTTCATCATAAAGGACCTTGAGGAGAAAATCCTTCTCGATCCGTTTAATCGGCGTTGCCATCTGCTGTCAGAACCTTTCAATAAAACCGTTCATAAGGTGAAAAATCATAACGGTACCCGTTCTGTTCCCCAGCCAAATCCCGTTCTTCTTCCAGCAAGAGGTCCTCAAGCTGCCAGCCGTCTCCTGTTACGGCCGCCGCTGCCTCAGGAGCGCCGCCTCCGCCTTCGTCCGTGCTTGTTTCGGCGTCCGAAACCGCTTCAACATCCACAGCTGTTTCGGCTGGTTCCGCCTCTGTCCGCCTGAGGTAGAGTTCCCCGGAAATGCCTTTTTCCCCGCCCAAGAACCGGACCAGGAAGGAAACGGACCCGCCGGCCTCTGTCCTGCCGCCGCCTAAACGGTATTTTTCGGCTTTAATGGCCTCCAGGCTCCCAAACAGGCGGTCCTTCAGCTCCCTGTCCGCTGCCGCAAGGACCGGGGCTTCCCGGTTTCCCTGGACCAGGGCGGACAGCAATTCCCTGGCGTAACGCCATGCGGCTTCAGGAGCGGAGCCCCGGCCAAGTTCCCCGATCACCGTGTCCCTGGGATAACGGGGGGCCTCGCCGTGCTGGGGGCGGCGGACCATCTCCGGAATCGCGCCTGAGTCTAACACCTCTGCCGCTTCCTGGGAAAAACCCCGCAAGGGAAGCAAAAGTCCTGCGGCAAGTAAGAACACCCTTAATGGGCGGAATGTAACCATATATACTTATCATACTATGCCGTGTAGGAAAAATAAACCCTCATGCGCTTTTATCCCAGCCGGGAGGCGGCCTTTTCCATTGTCCGCCTTCGTGCTATAGTGAGTCCTATTATGGGATTGGTCTTTTTAGGCTTCCTTGCTGCGGCGGTTCTGGGTGGGATGATTTATGTTTTCCTCTCCAGGAAATCTTCAAAAGCCCTTAAACTGGCGGCCCTGATAGCCCTTATCATGAGCGGCTTTACCCTAGGGATCTGCGCTGTTATCCTTTTTGGCGGATCTTCAGGGGGCGAAGAGGCCGATCTCGTCTTTACTGTCCTGACGGAGCCGGAACAGCCGGTTAAGGCTGCCAATCCTCTAGCGCTTGTTCTTTTTTTGGTATTCCTGTTAGTTTTTTTCGGGTTTATCGTTTTCATCGGTATGAGGGATCGGAAAAAGAAGGCTGTGGGCGAAGCCCTATCCCGTGTAAAAGATTCGGATTCGGATTTGGAAGAAATGTGAGCTTGTTCCAAAACATTCAAGGGGGATAGTATTCAACTCAGTTACCGCCACACCAGGCACGCTTGTTATGCAGGCTATGTTGTCCAGGCTATCGTTAATAACCTGGCGCCTCTTTTTTTCATTATTTTTTCTGAACGCTACGGCGTGTCCTATGCCGGGCTGGGTTCCCTGGTGATGCTTAATTTTTTTGTTCAGCTCCTGGTTGACGCCCTTTGTATCAAACTTGCAGGCCCTATAGGTTACAAGCCCCTGCTGGTCGCCGCCCAGGCTTTCAGCGCCCTTGGCCTTGTGCTCCTTGGGGTCCTGCCCCTCTTTATAACTCCTGTCTACACCGCCCTGGTGATAGCGGTTGTCTTTTACGCCTTTGGAGGCGGGCTGCTTGAGGTTCTGGTCAGCCCTGTGGTGGACAGCATACCCGGAGAGGCGGAACAGAAACCGGCGGCTATGGCCATACTTCATTCATTCTACTGCTGGGGCCAAATGGCGGTAATACTCCTCTCGACATTCCTGCTTTCCGTCCTGGGTCTGGACCGCTGGTATCTGCTTCCGCTGCTCTGGGCTCTGGTTCCACTGGTTAACATGTTCCTTTTTACCCAGGTGCCTGTGGCCCCGGCTATTCCGGAACACCAGGCCATGAAGCTCAGGACCATGATGAAGACGCCTGTGTTTTACCTGTGCCTCCTTATGATGCTCTGCGCCGGCGCCAGCGAACAGGCAGTAGCCCAGTGGGCGTCCCTGTTTGCCGAAAAGGCCCTGGCGCTGCCTAAAGTGCTGGGCGATGTCGCCGGGCCGGCGATGTTCGCCCTCTTCATGGGAACCGGCAGGGTGGTATACGGAATCTGGAGCGGGAAAATGAAGCTCCATTCGTACATGCTGTTTTGCAGCCTTCTCTGCGTGCTCTGCTACCTGGGGATCACTCTGGTCCCTTATCCGGTGGTTCAGCTTATCGCCTGCGCCCTTACGGGTTTTGCGGTGAGCATCATGTGGCCCGCTACCTTCTCCCTTTCGAGCGCCCGTTTCCCCATGGGCGGAGCCGCTCTTTTTGCGGTCCTGGCTCTTATGGGCGACATGGGCTGTTCCACAGGCCCCTGGATCGTGGGCCTTGTTACCGGTTCAGCCGGTGAAGAAGGCGTCTTCCGGAACCTGAGCCTCTTCCTCAGCGGGGAATACTCCTCCCTCCAGGCAGGCATCTTTGTGTGTATAGTCTTCCCGGTCTTGTTTGTGTTAACCGTACTGGGGATGAAGAGAAGCAGGGATAAAAAGCAGCCGGCCCTGTAATATGACTTGTTTTCTTCATGCCGATCTTGACGCCTTCTACGCCTCTGTGGAGCAGCTTGATCATCCGGAATACCGGGGCAAGCCCGTGATTGTCGGCGGCCTGCCGGGGGACAGGCGCAGCGTTGTGTCCACAGCTTCCTACGAGGCCAGGAAATTCGGGGTTCATTCGGCTATGCCTCTGTCCCAGGCGGTCAGTCTCTGCCCGGGGGGCATCTACCTGCGGGGCAGCATGAAGCGGTACCAGGAAAAGTCGGCGGAAATAATGGCTCTTTTTCAGGATTTTTCCCCTGAAGTTCAGCAGCTCTCGATAGACGAGGCCTTTCTGAACATCAGCGGCATGGAGGGGCTGTACGGGCCCCCTGAGGAGCAGGCGAAAAAACTGAAAGCCGCAGTCAGGCAAAAAACAGGCCTTACAGTTTCCATAGGAACCGCTTCGGGCAAGTACATCGCCAAAATCGCTTCGGGATTATCAAAGCCCGACGGACTTTATGTCGTAGCCCCTGGAGAAGAGGAACGGTTTATGCGCGCCCTTCCTGTGGGCAAAATCTGGGGAGCAGGCGAAAAAACCCGGGAAATCTTTAAAAAATACGGGCTCGAAACCGGCGAAGATATTTACCGTCTTTCCCCTGAAGCCCTGGCTTCCGTCTTTGGGAAAGCCCTCGGGGATTTTCTTTACCGTGCGGTCCGGGGTATGCCTGCGGAAACCTTTGATACAGAACGCGGGACCCGTTCCATGAGTTCCGAGCGGACCTTCGAATATGATTTGTACGATCCCTTTGTTATCGAAACAGCCCTCCTGGACATCTGCGAAACCCTTATCTGGAGGCTCCTGGACTGCAAGTGGCGGAGCCGCACGGTTTCAGTGAAGATCCGCTATGGGGATTTTACCACCGAAGCAGGACGGGAAACGTTTGAAACCCCTGTTACTACCCTGAACAAACTGTACGATCGCATACTGGGCCTTTTCCATAAAAAATACCAAAGCTCCAGAGGCGTCAGGCTCATCGGGGCAGGACTCATGAACCTGGAAACAGGGAACTCTTTCCACCAGCAGGAGCTCTTCGAAGATAACGCTGCCCTCGGGAAGAGCAGGAAAGAACGGCGCCTTGAAGAAGCTATCCTCGAAATCAACAGGAAGCATCCGGACTCAGCCCTGCGCCGGAGCCGCTCCTGGCTTGCCCTTCTATAGAGGTCCCATAATCCGCTATACTTCCATAAAGCATAATGAGGAGGAGCTTGTATGGCCCGGACAATTCTTGACAGATTCAGGCTTGACGGAAAAACCGCACTGGTTACAGGAGGCGGCCAGGGGATAGGGCAGGCCTTTGCGATAGCTCTGGGTGAGGCCGGGGCGAAGATCGCTGTAGCGGATATCAATGCCGCCGCAGCGGAGGAAACCGCCCAGATCCTTACCCGGAAAGGCATTGAGGCCATCGCCGTTACCGCCGATGTAACCAAAGAGGAGGAGGTCAAAAAGATGGTTAAGGCCGTGGCCGATACCTGGGGCTTTCTTACCATCGGGGTGAACAACGCCGGCATGGGGGTCTGGCGGGACGCGCTGACCCAGGATTTTGCGGAATGGAGGAAGATCCTCTCCCTCAACCTGGATTCGGTATTCCTCTGCGCCCGGACCGAAGCGGTGGAAATGTTGAAAAAAGGCTACGGCAAGATTATCAATACCGCATACATGTCCGCGCATATCGCCAATACCCCCCAGAACCAGGCCGCTTATAACGCCTCTAAAGCCGGTGTGCTCCACCTTACCCGGAGCCTTGCCGCCGAATGGGCGCCTGACAATATCCTGGTCAACAGTATAAGCCCCGGCTATACCAGGACCCCCCTGGTAGGGAACCTCCTTGAGACACGGGAAGGTAAAACCATGCTTCCCAAGTGGCTCGAAAAAGTGCCCCTTGGCCGTATGGCCGAAGTTGAGGATCTCCAGGGAGCGGCGGTATACCTGGCTTCCCCGGCTTCGGACTATATGACCGGATCGGACGTCGTTATCGACGGCGGTTACTGCTGCTGGTAGGAAGAACCGGCGTTTCCTGGTCCCCTATTTTTCGGCTTTCTCAAACTGGCGGATATATTCGGCGATCTTGAAATCTTCCTGTTTGATGTGTTTTACCAGCCACCTGACCATCAGGGTGGTGAGTGTTTGCCAGATCCGGGGGGAAGAGCCGTTACTAATGAATTCTTCCCTGAGCTTTGAAATAGTTTCCTTAAAATCGCTGTGGCTCTTCCGGTGTTCCTCGTAAGCCGGGTAACGGTAAGTGAGCTGAAGGGCTTCTTCGTCGGTAAAGTGCCGTACCGTATAGTCCGCCAGGAAGTCAAAGGTTTCCTGCAGAGCTTGAGGGCTATGGTTGTTCCTGCAGACGTCCGTAAAGTTTGACACAAGGCGGAAGATCTGTTTGTGCTGGCTGTCGATATTGTAATTCCCTGTAGCCAGGTCCGGATCCCAGGGTACGCCGGATTTCCAGTCTTCCGGGAACTCCGCCGCTGATTCATCGTACCTGGCGAAAGCCTTTCCGGATGAATGGTTCCCGGGCAGGTATTTTTGCAGCTTTTCCATGACTTCTCCTAAATTCAGAGGCTTGGCTATATGGTCGTTCATGCCCGCCGCGAGGGACTTTTGGATATCCTCCTGGAACACATTGGCGGTCATGGCGATAATGGGGATCCCCTGGGCATCCGGGACTGCGAACACATCCCGCTCAAGAGCGCGGATCCTCCTGGTGGCTTCGTAGCCGTCCATTTCGGGCATCTGGACGTCCATAAAGATCATATCGTACTTTTCAGGATCTTTGCCGAACATCTCCACCGCAACGGCCCCGTTCTCGACGCAATCTATGGCCAGCGCCGTGGGCTCCAGGAGGGCCAGGACTATTTCCCGGTTTATCTCCACATCCTCTACAAGGAGTATGCGGCAGCCTTCGAATACCCCGGCATCCCCGCTGGCTTCCCTTTTGACGGCAGCGTTGGTTATTCCCAGACATTCGTTGATAAGATCCGCAATTGAAGAAGGGAAAAGCGGCTTGGCCAGGAATCTGTCCACCCCTGCCGCTTTGGCGTCATCCGCAATAAGGCTCCATTCGGTTCCTGAGATCATAGTTACCACCGACTTGTCCCCTCCCTGTTCGCGTATACGTTTGGTCAGTTCCATCCCGTTCATGCCGGGCATCTTCCAGTCGATGAAGTAAATGTCATAAGGCCCCTTGTCCCCGATAAGCCCTAGGGCCTCTTCGCCGCCCGAAGCGGTGTCGCATGCGATACTGAAGCGCCGGGCAATATCGGCAAAGTACTGCCATACCTCAGGATCGTCGTCAACTACCAGGACTTTTATATTGCTCCAGTTTACCTCAGGATTGAGGGTATGCGTGGGTTCCACCGCGCCGCGCTTCATTTTTACCGTAAAAGCGAAGGTGGAGCCCTTGCCCAGTTCCGACTCGATCCAGATTTTCCCGCCCATGAGTTCCACGATACGCCTGGAGATAGCCAGCCCCAGGCCGGTGCCGCCGAATTTCCTGGTAGTGCTGCTTTCGGCCTGCTCAAAGGAGTTGAATAGCCGCTTCTGCTGTTCCGGGCTTATGCCGATACCGGTGTCGGCCACTTCTATGCGTATCGTGCAGAGGCCGTTTTCTTCATCAACAAAATGGGCGTTTAGCCGTATCGAGCCTTCTTCAGGGGTGAATTTAACCGCATTGGAAAGGATGTTGACGATCACCTGGGCCAGCCGCTGGTCGTCGCCAACAAAGGTATGGGGGATTTTCCGGTCTATAGTCACGTAGAAGGACTGTTTCCGCTGATCCATCCTGAAGTTGATAACATTCGCCACCTTTTGGAGCATCTTTTCGAACACGAAGGTCTCAGGCGACAGTTCCAGTTTGTTTGCCTCGATTTTGGACATATCCAGAATATCGTTTATCACTCCTAGGAGGTGGGTTGAGGCGTCTTCGATCTTCCCGAAAGCGTAGTCCTTTTTTTCGAGATCCCTGGCGTTTTTACCGATAGCGGTCATGCCGATGATGGCGTTCATAGGGGTCCGCATCTCATGGCTCATATTGGAGAGGAAATCCCCCTTAGCCTTGCTTGCCTGGATAGCCTGATCCAGAGCTGCGGCCCTGGCCTTTTCCATGTTGTCCCGGCCCACTGCGCCGGATATTGCGCTGGACACCGTGCCCACCAGTTGGGCGTCGCTGCCGGTCCAAGCCCGCTTGCTGGCGCAGTCCTCGATGCTCAGGAGGCCCCAAAAAACATTGTCCACATAGAGCGGCGCCCAGATAAAGGACCGGACCCCGGTGTTTTCTATAATCCTGTACCTGCCCGCTTCATCGGCCAGGACATCGTTGATGTAAACGGTAGGAACATAGCCCTTTTCCGGGACTTCCCTGGGGAAGGTGCTGTTAATAAGGTCGTTGAAGCCTTTTTTCACAGCATCAGGTTTCCATTTTTCGTCAGAAACCCAGGTATACACCAGATGGCTCTCATTGCTGGCCTTGTCGGCAACCGCGACCAGCACCCTGGTAGCTTTGAGAAATTCCCCTGTCCGTTTAAGGGCGTCGGTGATAAGGACCTCCATGGATTCCCGGGAGATAAAGCTCTGGGAGATTTCGGACATGAGTTCCTGCTGCGCAAGCCTGGAACTGAGGACGGCGTCCGCGGCGTCCCTTACCACGGCGTTGGCCAAAAGGAGGCTCCCGGAACGGAGTATGTTCACATCGTCTCCGGCAAATTCCCGCTCCCTGCGGCAGTCGTCAAAACTTACAAAACCCCAGAATTTTTCCTGCAAGAAGATAGGTATGATTAGAATGGATTTTATGCCGAACTGCTCAAGGCTTTCCCGCTCTTCAGGCGGAAGGCCGGAGACCCTGCCGTTGACGCAGTCCCCGGCGGCAAATTTTTCCTCCCACCAGGGGATGCTGTCGATATAAGGCCGGCCTGTTTCGGCGCCGAGGGATTTGCCGGCGTTCCCGCCCCTGAGCCATTCGTATTGCTGTTCGTAACAGAGCTTCCCGCTGACAACACGCTTTTTCCATATATACATGCGGTCAACATCGATACACCGGGCCATAATTTCCATAGCGCTCCTGAGGGGCTTTTCCAGTTCCTTGAACTCCGAAGAAAGGAGCATCCCGGCCACTTCGTTTACCACCCTGAGAAGCTGGCCCCGGTAATAGAGGTCCGCGCCGGCCTGTTCGGCCTTCTGTTTTTCCGCTATGTAGATCCTGGTCTGGAAGATGATGATGACCCCGATACAGAACCCCACTATGCCGATAGTCTGGATCTGATCCAGATACCTGTTGACCCCGGAAATATCCGCCACAAAGCGGGCGAAGAAAGGCAGGGAACTGAGATAATAACAGAGGATTATTTCAATTATATGAAAAACAAGGACTATTACCCGGCTTTTCCCCCTGCTCAGGAGGATTATGGCGATTATACTCAGGACAAAATAAGCCGGCGCGACCCCTGCCAGGCCCCCAAGGGTAAAAAAGAGCAGCGGAAACAGGACATAACAGAGAACGCTAAGGGTTATCCAGCGGCAAAGGGTGTATATCCGGTACTTGTTGGCTATGATCATCATGGCGGCTATCGAAAAGATGATGCCTGCGACCACCAGAAGCAGGAAAACATTCGCTCCCATAGCTATGCGGGTGAACAGGGCCATAACAGCCCCGCAGACGCCGACCAGGAGGATCATGTTCATCATTCGGGCTTCCAGGGGAAGATCGTTGGAGTGAAGATATTTTTGAATGGATTGCTTCAATCCCGAAATGGTAAACCTTTCCATACTATATAATATACGCTTTTACCCGGCCTTTCTCCAATTGATAAGCTATAGAAACATAATCCGGGTTCTCAGCCCCAAGTGCTAAAACTGCCCTGCAATTAGCCTCTGACAAGCCGGGGCGGGAAAAATCCCGGGAAAAACGCTTGTAGAGTCCGCCTCCGGTTATGAAAAATTATACATGCCTGGCTTCCTGATGACACGGAGCCATGATCTATGATATTTTTTTAATCTATAAGACTTTTTTGTGAAAAAAGGATGGTTTTTTGCCATACCTGCGATATATCTTGTGTAGAGTAGGAAAAATTTACCTGTAAAAGGGGAAGAAGACGTGAAGGCGCTGTTTCGCACAAAAAGAAAACTTCTCATTGCAGCCGTGATAACCGCTGTTGCGGCCCTGGCGCTCGTCCCGGTTGCGCTGGTTTCGTGCAAAAACATTACCCTGGCGGAATTCGCCGAGAAAAACACCGGCGCCGCCAGAGTCGCCCGCTGGGCCGTCAGCCCCGGCGAAGTACGCTCGGGTTACAAACAGTTCTATAACACTGTGGTTTTCTATCCTGAACGCAACATGGATACCGGTCTCGACGTGCCCAGGGAAGAAATCAACTTAACCATAGCCCTCGATAACCCCCAAAACTACGAACTCACGCTGACCCCTGAATGGGAAGTCTATAATTATAAAAATGAGCGCATCCCTGATATACAGAACCGGGTAGTAACAGCGGAACAAAACCCGGATCTCAGGACAGGGAAGATCCGCATCGAACATCCCAAAATTGGGGATCACTTCAGGATAAGGCTTAATGTCATCATGGCCGACGGTTCCAGGATCTTTGAACCCTACACCCTACTCCCTATTGTTTACAATTCCCGGCTGGATCCTCCGTCGGCTCTGGATGTGAAGCCCCAGGACCGGAGCAAAACACCTGGTGAAGAAGATGCTTATCCAGAGGCCATCTGGTCTATCCCCCAGGATGATATTGCACATCCCGGTATCGTAAAAGTAACGCTCAATTTCCGGGAAAAAATCGAGCCCTTCCGTATTGTAAGGGCCGTGTATCAGCGGGACCTGTCCAGCAATAGCAATGAATGGGATCTCTACGAGGGGGATCCGGGGGTCTCAACCTTCTTGCAGTCTCCGCCTACCGGCCAATCCACATACAAGGTCAGGTTCCATAAGCCTATAGATGCTACCTTAACCTGGGATGACGATACCCTGGAGGGCGGTTCGAAAAACCCCATTCCGGCCCATTCCTATTATTATTATTACAATTTTACGATTACCCTGGAAGACATTGACGGCCTTTCGGTAACTACCGGCTGGGATGCCGGAGAACTGGCTTCGGAAGCAACGATGTTGAAAAATGTCGCCCTTGTGGATGTGACAGAAGGGTCCAGTTTTGGGATATCCCTGTCTAAGTTTTTTAAATACACCCAGGGTATTGTCAATTATACAGTTACCCTTCCCTATGTGGTAAATAACCTGCGGGTAGATATGGAAACAGCCGATGAATACCAGAAAATCGATCCTCTCACCCGTAACCCCCTCGATAACCTGACTCCTGGTTTATTATCCAACGGCGATATACCCAACCATCTTTCCTTCAAGGTTACTAATGATGAATATCCTGATGCGAACCAGATTTATATGTTTAACATCATCAGGACGAACCCTGATCCCGATTCGTACCTGAAAAACCCTAAGGTGGAGGTTGACGATGTTTCCTATCCTCTGATGCCGGCCTTTTATCCCGAAAGATCCGATCACCTTTATACGGTATATGTACCGGCTGGTACGTCAGAGGTGAACGTAACAGCAGAGCCTAATTCACCACTCTCCAAAATAAGTATGGACCATAAGAAATCAAACGATCCTTACAAGTACTGGTACTTGTGGCAAAAAAAAGATGATGAAGAAGAACAAATGCCTTACGGACTGTCCCGTGAATACACGTTTGAGGATGTGAATATTCTTTACAGCTATCTTTACAGCTATATTGATGTGAAACCGGAAGTAGGTATTGAGCAGACCTACACCTTCATGATTGTCAGGGCTTCTTCCGGCAACCCGGCGGCGAATCTTAAAAACCTTACGTTTACCGGGACCGGGGAGGATGAGCTTTTGCCGGAGCCGGAGTTTACTCCAGATCGTGTAAGTTATGTGGTGAATGTCCCTTACGGGACAAACAGCATTGGTATTGGCGGGGTCCCTGCTGATTCGCAAGCGGTAATTTCCAACCACCCCGGGG
>JAISZE010000068.1 GCA_031269405.1 Treponema sp.
GGCTGCTGCGGCTGCTGCGGAGTCAAAGGGGCCCTCGTACCGTATTCCCGCTGCGTCCATAAGGCGCCGCAGCTTTTCGCTCCCTGTACCGGCCAGGAGAATCACCGCCTTTGTTTTCGGCGCGGCTTTGACCAGAGGGCTAAAGTCCAGGTTCTTGTCGGTCCCGCCGGTGACCAGCACCGGCGGCCGGGCGAAGGCGGCGGTAGCCGCTGCGGCGGCTTCGGGGATAGTTGCGGCGCTGTCGTTGTACCATTTGACGCCCTGTGATTCGTGGAAAAATTCCAGCCTGTGTTCTATGCCCGGGAACGTTCCAAGGCTCTTTCGGACAAAGTCCGCAGGGAGCCCAAGGTCCAGCAGGGCCAGCGCCGCTGCGAGGAGGTTCTTCTTCTGGTGATAACCGGGTACCAGGGGCTGGGAAGGGACTGCTTCGACCAGCGCGCCGGGCCTGCTGTTTTTGCCCGGAATATCCCAGAGCCGCACCATAGCGGGGCCGTCCTTGTTGGTAAGCCAGCCTCCCGGAACGTTTTCCCCCAGGGGAGCTTCGGCGTACACCAGGGGACGGCCCTTGCTTTCCCGGTGAAAGCTCCTGCCCCAGTTGTCATCTCCGGCGGCAGTAACGTCTCCGCTGTCCTGGCCTTGGTATATAATACGCTTGTCAGCTACATAGGCGTCCATACTCCTGTAACGGTCCAGGTGATCAGGCATGATGGCAGTGAGTACCGCCGCCCGGGGTTTGAGCAGGACGCTCCCGTCTTCCTTCAAGCGGCCTTTAAGATCCCCGAGCTGCCAGCTTGAGAGTTCCAGGACCACATCGTCGCAGGGTTCAAGTTCATCCAGAAACGTCAGAGGCGAGACGGCGATGTTCCCTCCCAGCCGGGCTTTGCCGGGGAGGAGCCCTTCTTCACGGGCTTTGTTCAGCGCCCAGCAGAGGGCGGAAGCGGTGGATGATTTTCCCTTGGATCCGGTAACCGCTGTGAGCCGCCCGGGGGAGGCGGACAGGAACAGGGAGATGTCCGTTTCTATGCGCCTGGCGGCTTTGAGGTAAGGGGAGTCAGGGTGGACCCCGGGGTTCTTGATCACCATGTCGGCTTTTTCAAAATCAGCGGTTTCATGGCGGCCCAGGATCCAGCGGACTGGAATGCCGCCGAGCCCTGCCTCAAGCTTTTCAATAGAAGGGGCCAGGGTTTTCTCATCCCTGAGATCGGTGACGCTTAGGTCCGCTCCCTTGAGGGCAAGGTAACGGGCGGATTCCAGGCCGCCGCCGTTAAGTCCCAGCCCCATAATCAGAACTTTCATCCCCGCAAATTGATCTTTTTTCATATCTTCCTAAACCTTGTCCCTTGCATTGCTTCATAGTATAGTAATATTGAGTAATATATTAAGGAAAGTAGTATGCAAAGTATATACGGCAAATACTGCGGGTCCTGGAGACTAGCTATTCTGGGCTTTTTCGCCATTTCCCTGCCCCTTGGGGCGCAGAACCAGCAGGCTAGAATATACCACGCTCAAGGCGCGGACTTTGCCCTTACGGTCAACGGAGAGCGGAGTTTCATAGACGCCTCTTCCCTGGGCTACGGGGGCATAGCTCTGAACCGGTCTGACATGATACAGACCGGAGTCGGAACGTTTTTGGAGATCCAGTTTATCCCTTCAGGGACGGTGTTGAAAATTTCAGAGAACACCTCCCTGGTTTATAACGGTTTTGACGAAAGCGGCCGCTTTACCGATGCCGCTCTTCTTTACGGCAGGATCAGGCTGGTAAGCGGAAACGGCGAAGGAAGCAAAACTTCGGTAATCCGGGCAGGGACTAGTTCCGTAAGGATACCCGAAGGAGATTTGGGGGTAGACTATGCTGTCTCCCGTTCGGGAAGGGGTGATGCCAGCAGGCCGGCGTTAAAGGTGTACAGTTTCCGGGGAAGAGCCGAAGTTTTCCCTTTTATTCCCGGCGGCGCCCCGGCTCAGGCGGTGAATCTTGAGGAAGGCGAAACGGTTTTGATGGAATTGAACCCCCCTCTGGTGTATGCCGAACGAAGGCCCCTGGAAAAGGATATCCTCTTTTTCTGGAATACGTATAATTTTGAGGGCCCCTCCCCTCTGGCAAGGCCCGATACGGAACTGTCCGGGGTTTTGCAGGACAGGCCTCTCCGGGAAATAACAGTCCAGGATATTCCGGTTCAGGAGAAAGTGCTGGACGCCGCCTTACAGGGGGAAATGGCCCGGAAAGCCAGGCGGAGAAAAACCGCCCTCCTTACAGCAGGGTTTTCCCTTACCGCAGCCGGCGTTACGGCCCAGGGCATAGCCTTTGCCCGGCCCGGCGGTATTGACGGAACCCTGGTACGGCGCATGCATTACACAGCCTATGTTCCCCTGGGTATAGGGCTGTTTTCCATACTTGCAGGGATCCTGTATAATCCTGCTGTTCCGGAGTAGGAATTATGGCGCAAAAAGAAATAAGCTCCCCGGTCCCGGTGCTTGATGAACTGGGGCTGCCGGTAAATTTTGGCTGGTCCAGGAATTCCTGTTTCATCTACGATCCCGCCCTTATCAGCGCGCCCAGGCGTTTTGTCTGCGAGTCGGACCGGTACATCCTCATATCCCCTTCGCACCTTATTATCCTGGAAATTCTGGACGATGGGTTCCTGGGTTATATCGGCATGTCCGTAGTATCCCTTAGGGACAAAAAACGTTCCACCCAGATGTACCGTATTCCTTTCCCCCTGGGGACGCTGGAACTTCCCAGAAACAGCGATACCGGATCGATACGGCTTCAGCATAAAAAGTACTTTCTCAATTTTGCCGCCATGGAAGGCGGGGTCAGGATCATCAAGGTGGACATCCCCAAATTCGGCCACCACCGGAACCTCAGGGGCGAACTGGTGTTGAGCCCCCCTCAGGGGGCGGAATCCCTGGCGACCCACATGCCCTGGCGGGAAAGAAAACACGCTTTTCGCTGCGTCCGCCGGTCTCCCTGGTACATTGCCGAAGGGGTTATACAATTCGGAACCCAGGAACTGATTTTTACCCAGGGTAATTCCTGGGGTATTTTCGACTGGTCCCGGGGTGTGCGTCCTCCTTCGGACGTGCGTTACTGGGCTTCAGGCTGCGGCCAAAGCGGCGGAAAGCAGGTGGGATTCAGCGCAGGCTATGATTCCGCCGATTCAAGCCAGGGCACGGCTAACGCTTTTTTTCTGGACGGAAAGCTCCACAAGCTGGATCAGGTCAGTTTCCACATATCCCCTTCAAACTGGCTCCAACCCTGGCGCTTTACCAGCAGCGACAACCGTCTGGAGATGATCTTCGCCCTCCACCAGGAACGGGCGGAAAGCCACCAGATGCTGTTCCAGTCCCTGAAGCGCCGCCAGGCCTGCGGGTTCTTTTCGGGCAGGGTTATTCTTGACGACGGTTCTGAGTTCGAGTTTCAGAATATCACGGGCTTCGCCGAAAGGCGGAAAACAAGGTTCTAAGAAAAGCAACCGGGTTTAGAGATGCTCTATGGAAATAGTCTAATTCATGGTACTATCTTTTGTCTAAATCAGGTGTAGCCGTTGCAAATTTTGCCCTTGGATTTTAGTTTTGTAATTAAGGGTAAAAAAATGCAACAGAATATTTTTGAAGTTATAGCGTCAATGGACGCTGCGGTAAGCAAACTTGAAAAGATTGCTAGAGACATGAGGGACCAGGCCGTCTGCCTTTCATCGGTTAATGACAGGATCAAGGAGCTGCGGAACCGGCAGAATCCCGTGATTGGCCATGACACGGTTTGGTTTCCTGAGGATAGCCCAACTCGTCAAGACTCTGTTCCGCTTGTCGAATCTCATCATAGGGCATGACCTTATCTGCGTAGATAATTGAATTTTCATGCCCTTTACCCAGGAGCAGAACCAGGTCTCCCTGTTTTGCCAGAGCAAAGGCTTTTTTAATTGCCTGCGGCCTGTCGGGAATAAGGAAGAGATCCTCTTCCCTGTTCCTGCCTTTGATCCCGCCGGCTATTTCCTCAAGGATGGCCATGGGTTTTTCGCCCCTGGGATCTTCGTCGGTAAGGATAAGAATATCCGACCATTCCGCCGCAATTCTGCCCTGTTCAGGGCGTTTTTTCGTATCCCGCTCCCCGGCGGATCCGAAAAGGCTGATGATCCTGCCCCCTGAGGCGTCGAGTCTTTTCCTGAGAGGAGGGAAAAGGGTCTCGAAGGACGACGGGGTATGGGCGTAATCCACCAGTACCTCAAAAGGCTGTCCCCGGCTGATTGCCGTCATCCTGCCGCGCACAGGCTTGAGATAAAGAACCAGCGCGGCAAGGTCCCTGATGTTCCGGGAAAGCAGGTTTGACACTGCCAGGAGCGAAGCCAGAACATTTCCGGCGTTGAAGGCCCCAGGGAGCCGGTCCTGTATGACAAGATTTTCACCTACCCCAGGGGAGTAAACCTCATACCTGTTCCCTGCGGCGCCGCTTTCGATGGTCCTAATGGACAGATCCCCGGGAGCCCCCCGGACGCTGTAGGTGTAGGTTTTGCACTTTGCGGCTTCGGAAAAATAGGCGGCGCTGGGATCATCGGCGTTGACCGCAGCGAAGGACGGAACTAGGATAGAGCCTTTTGCTTTCAGACCGGTTTTCCCGCCGGTCCGGGCTTCGTTTTCCAGGCTGCGGAACAGTTCGGCCTTGTCGCTACGGTACTGTTCCCATGTACCGTGGAATTCCAGGTGCTCATGGGTGACGTTGGTCATGATCCCGATATCGAAACTAACATCCCCCAGCCTGTTGGTCCGTTTTGACAGCCCGTGGGAACTGGCTTCCAGCACCGCGAAATCCGCACCGTTTTGTTTCATATCCGCTAGGAGCTTGTGGACGGTTACCGCCTCAGGAGTCGTCTGGTGTTCGCTGTTTTGGAATTCGTTTTTTCCGTCACCGTACATCACTGTAGAGATAAAGCCAGCCTTGAAACCCAGAAGCCTTAGAAACTGGTAGATGAGGTAGACCGTGGTGCTTTTGCCTTCTGTGCCCGTGACCCCTATGACCGCCATGCGCCGGGAAGGATGATCGTAAAACGCAGCGGCTATGGGAGACATGGCGAACCGGGAGTCCTGCACTCTGATATAGGTAACCCGGGTCTTGTATTCTTCAAGTTCCTTCTCATGGACGATAACCGAAGCGCCTTGGGCAACAGCCTGGGGGATGAAGCTGTGGCCGTCTGCATGAATGCCCTGGAGGGCGAAATAGAGGCTCCCGGGTTTTACCTTCCTGGAGTCGTATTCAAGCCCCGTAACGAGGGGATCCCCGGGTTTTCCGGGCCTCAACCCGGTACATCCCGCTTTCACCGCTGTAGCATCAGTAAAAAAAACCGAAAGTTTCCGGCTGTACGGAGAAGTTTCTTTTTCCCTGTTCATAACGATGTATTATAGCGCATACTGCCGTGTAATTCAATTGAAATTTTACCGCTTGACACTGTTTCCCAAGTGTGATAGGAATGACATAAGGGAGTCCATTCTGGAAGGGGTGGAAGAAGGAGGATTTACTTATGTACCTTTGTCGTTATTGTTCGTGTCGCGCTATTCATTGTCATAATATCTTTCCTGTTTTTGCCAAAATAATGCCCCCCCCCCCCCCCCCCCCCCCATATAATTTTTGGACAAGGGGAACATAATGAAAATAGATCTTAGTGCATGGAACAGAGAATATTCCCTGGGGGTTCCTGAAATTGATACGCAGCAT
>JAISZE010000155.1 GCA_031269405.1 Treponema sp.
CAAGCCTCAAGTCGGTGGGGTCGGACAATCTAACTGTTAAAACCTGGTACGACGCTGTAGGTACAGTTTTTTCTAAGTCTTATTCACTTGTTCAGGACGATGATGAGGGCTGGACTACCTGTGATCAGGTCTGGATGATCCTTGACATCCCTGCTCCCAGCAACAACCCATCAGCCCCGTTGAAGTTGGAGTTTACCTTGACCACCCAGAATGATGGTGTTTTCTCAATGACCGAGACTCTTACCAATATTCCCAACGATGACATGAGCAATATTAACCGGACTTTAGCTGTTTACGAAATCATCACCAGCGGCATTATCAATGGAACCGTAGCCCCCTCACCGGTTTACGCCAAGCAGAGCGAGAATGTTACCCTTACTGTTACCCCCGCAAGTGGTGGCTATGCCTACACCTCGGGAAGCCTCAATGTAAACAGCGGAACAGTCACCTTGACTGATGGTGATGATGATACCTGGACTTTCACCATGCCTGCCAGCAATGTGTTGGTAACCGCCGAATTTCACAAGAAAAATGTCCCCCTTTCGGGTACGCTCACTATCAATATACCTCTAAGCCTCGAAGGAACCGCTGTAAAAGTAGAAGTTTATACCGAAGATCCCAGTACTCCCAATGTTTCGCCGGTAGCCCACTATGATAGTACTATTGACTTCAATGTTTCCAACAATTGGAACTGGTCGGTAGAAATCGATAGAGACGATGCTAACCCCTTTGACGCCTATATCGTGTTTTTGTTTGATCCTTCTGGTGATACTTTTGATGATGATACTTTTAAACTGGACAAACACCTCACCAATATTCCCAATGGTGGTATGATTATTAACCAGAGTCTCAATATTTACAAAGTTATCGTCAGTAACAGCATCAGTGGCGTCACAAAAGGAGGAACCATAAGCTCCTCAAAAGAATATGAACAGCCAGGTACGGAAGTTACCTTGACGGCGATACCTGAGGATGGATACGAGCATGTCCCCGGAAAACTCATGGTGAATGGCGAATTAATCCCCCTTTCCTCTTATAACGGCATTGATGATACATTTAACTGGGAGTATGAATTCACCATGCCTGGAGCGAACGCGAGTATCTTTGCGGAGGAATCTCCCTTCAAGGTGTCAACCAGCGCCAACCTGAGCAGCCTTTCAATAACAGCGGGAGGCGCTTCTTTAGGTCCGGATCCTTTCAATCCCAACATGGTTTATTATACATTCGGTCCGTATGACGATTCGGAAAATGTGACGATCATAGCAAATGCCCTGGTTGGGACAGACGCAGAAATTTCGTTGTATCTCAATGACGATATGGTTGCTCCGTTATATTCTTCTACAGGCACTTTGTCAGAAACAATAGATGCCGAGGATATGGACACCATCACGAGCATTAGCATCAAAGTAGAGGTTCCAAATATTGCGGAAAAGTGGTATATTATCGAAATTAACCGGGATGGCGATCAGTAAGCATTGACGGAATACAACCGACTAAACAAAGGAGACTGCTTTGTCTGAAGAAGCTGTAGACGCAAAGAAGGAAAAGGACCCGAAAAGACGGGTTAAGTTCCCTTTTGGCATAAAGCTGGTGGTTATTGTTACGGTTATTCTCCTCGGGGCGGCCTGGACGATTACGGCCCTTATGGCGGCTATGGTTTCCGCGGAACTGGGAAAGACAGCGGAGGACAATAACGCCGTCCTGAACGCCAGGGCCGCAGCAGGGGCGGAAGACCGGCTGTACCGCGTCAGGGCGGACGCCCTTATCCTCATGGACCTTGCGGCAGCCGCAGGGAATAACAGTTCCTTCATACAGCAGACGGAAACCGTCTTTTTTGAGCGCCGCCAGGACATTGCTGCGCTGATCATTCCTGAAGGTCTCAGCTTCATTAACCGCCTCTATTTCAAAAACAACGAAGCCGATGCAGGCGGCCTTGCCTTGTGGCTCGGAAGGGAAACCGAAAGCGTCAAGCGCGCCGCAGCGGGGGAGCCGGTCCTTAAGAACGCCGCTTCAGCCCTGGGGGTCCCGCTCCTTGCTTTGTTCTATCCCTGGCGGGAACAGGGTGTTGAAAATTCCTTTGTTATCTTCTTTTCTCCCGAAGGCCTTGCGGAGATCTTCGGTTCAGGCGCAAACGCCGCCATTATGATCAATGACGCCGGGGATGTCCTGGTCCACCCCGATATCGGACAGATCCTTTCAGCCGCGAATATGGCGAAGGACCCCCTGGTGGAAGCCCTCTGGACAGCGGATACGGAGACCATCAGGCTGCTTTACAGCGACGGGGACGCCAGGTTCTACGGCGCAGGCCGCAAGCTTTCCATCGCCGGGGCCTCGGTGCTGTCTGTTGTGGAATACGGCCTGGTTACCGGAAGCGTAACCGCCGCTACAAGGCGGAATATCCTGCTCTCCCTAACGGTGATGTTTGTCGCCATCCTCATCACCTGGTTCTTTTCCAGGACTATCACTTCCCACATCAAGCGCCTTATGAAGGCTGCCGAAAAAATCGAGCTCGGCGAATTCGAGCTTGACCTCAAAGCCAAGTCCTGGGATGAAATGGGCGTGCTTACCGAAAGGTTTGTCCACATGGGCCGGGGCCTTACGGAATGGGAAAAGGTCAAAAACCTTGTAGGCCGTTTCCACAGCCAGGAAATTACCGGCAGGGCCAGGCAGGGGGAACTGGTTCTGACCGGGGAACTCAGACAGGTTGTGGCGCTCTACGCCAGCTTCCATTCATTCACTGAGATTTCCGCAAAAAGCAGCCCCGAAGAAGCCCTGACTATCCTTAACAGGTATCTTTCCAAAATGGCGGACAGCGTGGAAAAGACCGGGGGCATTGTTGACCGCTTTATCGGAACCAGGATGATAGCAGCCTGGGGCCTTCCCCTTCCGGGAAAAGACCCTGCGGAAAACGCCATGAACAGTATACGTTCCGCCTTGATGATGCGGGCGGCGATGTGGGAACTCAACTCCACCCGGGGGGGGGCGGAAAAGCCCCTTTTGCGCATAAGCTGCGGGATTCACGCCGGGGAAGTCCTTGCCGGGAGCCTGGGTTCACCAAGGTATCTGGAGTATTCCCTTACCGGCAAGGCCGTAGACGGGGCCGTGTTTACCGAAAGCCGCTGCGTCCCTAACGCCGTGGATATCGCTGTGTCCGAAGAACTGTGGAACCTCATAGGCGACACGATCCTTTCCGAAGAGCTGCCGCCCGGCGAAGAGGTGCAGGGCGAAGACGGCTGGGACTTCCGGGTTTTCGGCCTCGTGAACCTCAGAGCCCTCAAAGCCAGGGAGAAACAGCGCTGGCCCTTTACCCTGGACGATGTGCGGGAATCCCTTGAGTCCGGGGCGCCTGACAGTAATAATGATGGTGATAGTGATGAAACCCAGGGGGGAGGGGCGGACTTAAACGGGTAAACGATGGCAAAAGGACCAAAAGGCAAAAATTCAAAACAGTGGTACAACCCCGATTCCCTTGTAATGAACATCGTTGTGTCGGTGATCTGCCTTTTGGGCATAGGAGGCAGCCTCTGGCTTTTCAGGACAGACCTGAACGATACCCTCAGGCGTCTGGCAGAGGAGCCTGTGGGCACTGTTGTCTGGAAAGAAAGGACCGTCCAGCGCCGGGCCTCAGGCAGGGTGCTCTGGGAACAGTTGGAGCGTTCTTCTTCCCTTTATGACGGCGACTTTATTACTGCCAATGATTTTTCAGGCGCCAGGATCGAATTCATAAACGGCGAAAACCTGGAACTCCTGCCGGGTACTTCAACCCAGATCTTTTACCGCCACGAAGACATATCCCGTATTGAATTAATCGAAGGCGCCCTGTCGCTTCTTACCGGGCGTTTTACCGTAACCGTATCCAAAGGCGCCGAAAGGGTAAACCTCAATCCCAGGACCCTGGCTTCAGTGGAAGCCCGGAAGGGTATAAGGCTCAACCTGTTTCAGGGCTCCGGTTCCCTTACAGCATCAGGGGAAACCCGCAGGGCCGAGGCAGGGGAAAGCCTGGAAACAGGGGAAGACGGAACCTTCCTGGGCAGCCCGGGGGTCATGGTGGTTTCCCCCAGGAACGGGACCAGGATCATCAGGGCCGTTGGGGGCGCCGAAGAAGTGGAATTCATCTGGCGCAGGGTCAACGCGCCTGAGGACAGCAAGGTCGTGCTGGAACTCGCGGAAGACAGGGAATTTACCCGGCGCCTGGGTTCCTGGACCGGAACCGGCGCTTCCGCGGTTTTTGAACTCTTTCCGGGAACCTTTTACTGGAAAGCCTACGATCTTTCAGCCCCTGAAAGCGCCGATCAGGGCAGGCTGGAGATAGCCGTTTCCCCGGGGTTCCAGGCCCTTTCCCCGGCGTCCGGTTCGGTCTACCGGTATACGTCAAAACTCCCGGAACTGCGCTTTTCCTGGTCAGCTCCTGAAGAGGTTTCGGAGCTGGTTCTGGAAGCGGCGGACAATCCCGGTATGAGGCAGCCGGTTTTCCGGCAGCAGATAAAGAGCAGTTCCGGCAGCGGCGGTTCTTTCGCCTATTCCGGCCTGGCCGAAGGCGACTGGTACTGGCGGGTAAGCCCGGTCTACCCTGAAGGGGTGGAAGGGAAGGATCTCCCTTCGCAGGTCAATGCTTTTACCATTGTCCGGGAATCTGAACTGGCCGTTCCGGTTCTTTCTTTTCCCGCATCAGGATCCGTGGTTTATACCGGCTCCGGTACGGGGAATATCTATTTTTCATGGAAACCCCTGGAAGA
Source organism: Treponema sp. (assembly GCA_031269405.1). The sequence continues at coordinate 4,737 of JAISZE010000155.1, forward strand.
GGCGGTTTCGTATTCGGTTTTTGTTTGCCGGGACCGGGAACTCTCAGAGACCCTCATTTCGGCTTCAACAACCCGCAATTATTACGCCTACGATCCCGGTACAGGCATCCTGGGCGAAGGGGACTACTACTGGGGCGTTTACCAGACAGCCGGAAATGAACAGCGGTCCGGGATCAGCACTCCGGTTCCCTTTTCGGTCAGAAACGGCGATACAGCGCTCCGCATTATTTACCCGCCTGATAATCACAGCGTAACGGCGGACCGCTCGCCTGATCTGAGTTACAGATGGAAGAATCTCTCTTTTCCGGTGAAGTTCCAGATCTCCGAACGTCCCGATTTTTCCCCGCCTCTTATCAGGGACGACGCGGTTAACGGTTCCGCTGCCCATGGGAGCTTCCTCAATCCCGGCGTCTACTACTGGCGCATTGCCGCCGAAACCTCAGCGGGCAGTTTCGACAGTTCTCCCAGGCGGCTGGTGGTTTCCCCTTCTCTGGAAGCTCCAAAGGTACTGGCGCCTGGGAATGGCGAGGTCCTCAAAATAGAGGAAGGGAAGGCGGTAACCTTCAGTTGGGAACGGATGAACTACGCCGACTATTACCAGTTCAGCCTTTTTGTAGACGGACGAGACGCGCCGCTGACGGAAATCCTCTCTTTGTCGAGCAGCCAGGTAATGGTCTATTTCGATTCCAGGACAGCAGGAAAGTTCAGATGGACTGTTCAGGGTTTCAGCGATCCTACGCTGGAAACCCTTGGCCGCTCAGGGCTCATCGCGTCCAGCCGCTTTACCGTCAGCCCCCCGGCGTCGGTCGTCCTTGCAGGAGGAGAGGAAGCTACCTGGACGGTTCCCAGAATCTCGAATGTCCAGTCCTTCTCGGGCCAGATCCGTTCCCCTGTAACCCTCCAGTATCCTGAGTCGGGGGCCAGTATTGACGGCATAAGCGCCCTCCGGGCCCCTCCTGAGGCCAAATGGTCTGCTTCGGAGCCGCTTAAAAACATACAGCTCGTGATTTCCAGAAACGAGAATCCCATAAGCGATCCAAGGGCCATTATCCTGGAAATGGGGAGCCAGGCTTCTTCCATCACCTTCCCTTCCCTGACCGAAGGCGTCTGGTATTGGACCATACAGGGGGACACCGCTGACGGCAGGGGGGTGAGCTCAGGCGATCCTTTCTTTTTTTCTGTCCTGGCCATCCCGCCGCTGCCGCCGCCGCGCCGGTTCCAGCCTGAGAATGAGGCTGTCCTCACCCTGGCCCAACTGACACGGGACAGGAGCATCACCTTCAACTGGGAGACTATCGAAGGCGCCAACGCCTATATCTTTTCCCTTTTTGGCGACGGGGACCCGCCTAAACCCCTTATCACCGGACCTGCCGATCCCGAAACCTCTTATGTGCTTGAAGATCTGACCCTCCTTGATCAGGACAGTTACTTATGGCAAGTCGAGGCGGTCTACCGGAATCAAAACGGCGTCATTGAACAGCGCGGGATTATCGAACAGCATCCCTTTGTTATTGATGTAGCCAGGTCGAACACCCTCCAGACCCACAGCCAGGGACCCATGTATGGCCAATAGACGGTTTCTGTTCCTGCTGTTCGCCCTTTTTGTCTTTTCCGCCTCTGCGTTCCCCCAGGAGACCTCGTACCGCCTTGAGGAGACCGAAGGAGGGTCCCTCTTTGTACAGCACCTGGAATGGGAAAGTACCGAGTACGCTTCCAGGTACGAAGTGGTTCTGGAACAAAAAAAGATAAGTACCTATACCCAGGTGATGCGGCGGATCGTGGAAGCGCCTTTTCTGGACATTTCCATCCCTGCCGGCGAATACAGGTATAAAATTTCCAGCTTCAATGTTTTAGGCAGGCTGGACGCCGAATCGGAGTGGGTCTATTTCAGCGTTATCCCGGCCCTCCAGCCTGTTATCTTCAGCTATGATCCGGAAAATTTTTATTTCGACCGCCCTTCTTTGAGGATTATACGCCTTGAAGGGGTAAACCTCACTATGGAGTCTGAAATCTACCTGCTCCGCCGCAATGAGGACCCCCAGGCGGAACCGGAAAAGATCGTGCCCCGGGAGGTGCGGCGCACGGAACTTGGGGAAAGCGCCCAATTGGTTTTTTATGAAGAAGATCTCCTGGCAGGGGTCTACGATATTCTGGTCTTCAACCCGGGGGGCCTTGAAACTGCCGCAGGGCCTTTCGGCATCTCTGTGGCCAAGCCCTATGATATAAACCTTTCTGCCGGGTATGCACCTTTGATCAAGCTTTACGGCCCTGCCCCCCGCCTCATCGACTCGGCTTTTATCCCCCTGGGCTTCAGCGCCAGGGCGAGTTTCGTTCCCTTTAAACGGGACACCGGCTTCTTCGGCGCCGAGGCGGATTTGAGCTGGAACTACCTCTATACCCAGGATGACAACTTTATCACCAGGGCCAGTTTCGTCAATTTCCACATAAACGCCCTGTACCAGTACTGGTATATAAAAAATATCCTGGCTTTTAACGCCCGCCTCGGTTTGGGCCTGAGCGGCGTCCTTAACTATTATTTCGAATTTGTTGATACCGGCAAGACATGGGATCCCATGTCTTCGGCCTTTTTTTCCGTTGGTCTCGGCGCGTCTGTCCAGTGGCTCTTCTACGGCCAGCTTTACGCCGAAGCGGGCTTTGACTACTTCCACGCCGCCGCCAAGGCTATGCCTATGGGCTTTCTCCGCTTTACCCTCAGCATGGGCTGGCAGCTCTGAGAATTGAGGCTGTTCCAAAACTTCGGCTTTTGGAGCAAGCTCAAATAATTGACATTTTTTATTGTTAACTGGTAGTATTATACGAAAACAGGGAGGAATCGGTGTTTTCTGCCGCCCTTTTTAGGCGTTTTTTTATACTTCTTCTGGTTCCTCTCGCGGCGGCGGGGTGCAGCGGCCAGGGGGGGAACAGCGCAGCCCCTCAGCCGGATTTCCCGGTTCCGCCGAGGATCAGCGAAGAAGAAGCGGTCTCTTTTATACGCGATGATTTCAGCATATCTCCCGGTTTTTCTTCCCATCTGCCCCTGGTGGTCATTGACACCAAAGGGGAAATGGTCCTTCCAAGCCATGTATGGGACCCGGATCGGGGGTACGCGGTCCCTATTCCAGGGGCAAAACCCTACGTAAAAGCGGATATTGCGATAATCAATAGCGATTACAGGGCAAACCGGCTGGATGACCTGCCCGAATTCAGTTCTCCGGCGCAGATTCGCTATTCCGGGGATGTTCTGAACCCGGATATTAAGGGCCAGTACCGGATAAACCTCCTGGACAAGGCGGACAGACCCAGGGAAGCGCCTGTTCTGGGGATGGAAAGCGGCGGGGAATGGGAGCTTGTGGCGTCCCTGCGGGATAAGTCCCTGCTTAGGAACTACCTGGCCTACACTATGGCCGCTGAACTGCTGCCGTTTTCTCCGGATCTGCGTTTCTGCGAGGTTGTTTTTAAGATTCGGGACATGTACCTGTATTGGGGGGTGTTCCTCCTGGCCGAAACCGTAAAGCCCGGTCCGGGCCGCGTGCCTGTCTCCCCGGGAGGCGAAGGGGAGAACCAGGGTTTCATAATCCGCAGGGACGTTTACGACCCCGAGGAAGTCGCCCTGGATACCTACGCCACCCGCGAGGGGCTTTCAACGGGTTTCCTGAACCTTGTGTACCCTTACGAAAACGTAACCGGCCATATACTCACTGGCATCGAAGACTATATCAGCAGGGTGGAAAGGATCCTGTATTCCGAAAGCCCGGTGGTATACGTGAATTACACCAGCTACCTTGACGTGAACTCTTTTGCGGATTACTTCCTCCTGAGCGAGTATTTTATGAATTTCGAGGCCGGTTTTACTTCTGTCTATATGTTCAGGGATAGAGGCGGCAGGATCAGGGCCGGGCCTATATGGAACAACGTAGGGAGTTTTGACAATCATTCGGAGCCTCTGGATCCCAGGAGGATCGGCTTTTTTACGGCCCCCTGGTTCAATCGCATGATCCGGGACCTTTTTTTCCTGAAAAAACTCGAAAGCCGTTATTCCGCCCTGCGCAGAACTGTGCTGGCTGACGAAACGGTTATCCGCAGAATTGACGAAACCGCCCGGTGGCTGGAACCTGCCAGGCAGCGGGACTGGAAACGCTGGGGCTACGCTTACGGCGGGACCTACAGCCAGGAACTGGTAAAGATGAAGTACATCCTTACCGAACACGGCGCCGCTATCGGCAACGCTATCCGCGTGATGACCTGGGAGCGGCAGCTTTTTGACAGTTCCTACAGCAACGGGCGTTCGTCCCTTCTGGCTGCCGGGTTTGTGGTCTTGTTTTTCCTGTCCGTGCATTTCGGGCGGCATCATTAGGATTTTGGAGGCAGATATGAAAAAACCTGCGGAATTAGTGCAAGCGATAAAAAGCATGGATCGCGTAGCGGCGTTGAAGAAACTCCTCTTTTTCGCCACAATGGCCTCTACCTTCACGTACCTCATCTGGCGCATGTTTTTTACCCTTCCTATCCGGTACGGCGCCGCGTCCCTTGTGGCAGGCATACTGATGCTCGTATCCGAGATCCTTTCCACCCTCCAGGCGCTGGACAAATTCAGCAACCTCAAAAGCATCGCGGAGCCGGAACTCCCGGTAATCCCCGAATCCTGGTTCCCCCATATAGACATATTTATCGCTACCCACAACGAATCCACAGAGATCCTCTTTAAAACCGTAAACGGCTGCACCTTCATGGACTACCCTGACAAGAAAAAAATCCACATCTACATTTGCGACGACAACAACAGGCCCGAAATGGCGGCCCTTGCGCGGGAACTCAAGGTAGGCTACTTCGGCCTTACAGGCAACAAGCTGCTCAAAGCCGGAAACCTGAACAACGCCATGCGCCAGACCGATTCCCCCCTGGTGGTTACTTTCGACGCCGACATGATCCCTACCAGAAGCATGCTGATAAAAACAGTGCCCTATTTTTTCCTCCCAAGGGTAAAGAAGCTCCCTGACGGGACCTGGGCGGAGCGGGAGCCTGAAGAGGTCGATCCTGATTTCAAAATCGGCTTTATCCAGACCCCCCAAAGCTTCTACAACCCGGACCTGTTCCAGTTCAACCTCTATTCCGAAGGCCGTATCCCGAATGAGCAGGACTATTTTTTCAGGGAAATCAACGTTATCCGCAACGCCGCCAACGCCGCGATCTACGCCGGTTCCAACACGGTCATTTCCCGCAAGGCCCTGGAAGAAGTTGACTACATCGCCACAGGGACCATCACCGAGGACTTTGCTACAGGCATCAAGATTCAGCGGAAAGGCTGGACCACTTACGCCACCGCCACCCCTCTGGCCCACGGCCTTGCGCCGGACGACATTGAAAGCCTTATCAAGCAGCGGGAGCGCTGGGGCCGGGGCTGCGTCCAGAGCCTCCAGAACATGAACATCGTTTTAATGAAAGATATGCCCCTGACCGCTAAGCTGAGTTATATTAACTGTTATTTCTACTGGTGGTCGTTCCTGGCCCGGCTTGTCTTTATTATGGCGCCTATACTGTTCGCAGTGTTCCACCTGCGGGTTCTTATCTGTACCGTGGAGCAGTTTTTCATATTCTGGATACCCTATTTCGTCCTTTACAGCCTTACCACGAAAATTACCGCCGGGGCTACCAGGAACCAGCACTGGAACGGCGTCATTGATACCATCATGTTCCCCTACCTGGCGGGACCTATACTCCTGGAAGCCCTGGGCTTCAAGCTGAAAAAATTTGCCGTAACCCGAAAGGACAAATCGACAGAAAAAAAGCCCCCTACGATAATCTACGCTCTGCCTCATTTTTTCCTGCTTTTTGCTTCTTTCCTGGCCCTGGTCATCTGCATCCAGCTTACCCTCCAGTCCGCCATGATGCACAATATCGTTATGATGTACTGGCTGGTGATAAACAGCAAAAACCTCATACTGGCTATCTTCTTTATGATGGGCCGGGAAAACATCAGGGAGACCGAACGTTTTTTCGTAGAACTTCCTGTGAGAATCCGCACCGAATGGTCGGGCATTTCCGCCAAAACAGCGGACATCTCCGAAGACGGTATGGCCCTGGTACTGGACCATCCTGAGTACTTTGACCCGGACAAGGATTTCGATCTTGTCATTACCGGCGATCTCTACAAGGCCCAGATGCGCGCCAGGGTGCTCCACATAAACAAACGGAAAGACAACGCCTGGAAATACAGTATCAAAATTTCCCATATTGATCAGAAAAACATACGCCAGTATTACCAGATCATCTACGACCGGCACCACTCCCTGCCGGACAAGATCGCCGACAACTGGAGCCTTTTTGAAGATTACCAGCTCCAGCTTGACAAGCGCCAGGAATCGCAGATAAACGCGCAGCGCAAATTCCCCCGTATCGATCTCAATATAACCGCGCAGACCAAAGACGGCAGGGAATGCGTCATACGGAGCTTTAACTACCGGTACATGAGCTTTAAGTTCCTGGACAGCATGGAAGATTCAGGGGCCGGGGAAGGGCAGGGGGCGCCTGCTGCAGGGAAGAACAGCGTGAAGCCCTTCGGGTCTGCGGAAGTGGTCTTCGATGTCCGGCAGGATCTGGTCTTCCGCCTCAGGTATGAGTACTTGCTCCCTAACGGGACCGAGCATCTCTACCGGCTGACCAACTGGGACAAGCTCCTGGACGAAGACGGGTATTCCGGCCTGATTAGCGATCTGGTTTCCGGGAAGGTCATGGGCGCGTCTATCGCGCATGTCCGTTCTATACCCGAAAAGGACCGCGCGCCTGGGCCGGAATTTTTGTCCCCCGGGCCGGTCCTGGCGACCTGAGGCGGACAGTATGGAAAACTTTCTGCCCGAAACCCTTGAACCGGTCGGTTTTTTTCTCCAGAACCTGGATACCCCGGAATGGCTGTGGACATTCAGGATCGCCGTTGCGGCGGTTATGGTTCTGACATCGGCGCTTTTTCTGTACTTCAGGAAACGGCTGCCCAGGGACGACAAACCCAGGAAGAAAAAACCGCAGTAACCGGTCCAGGAGAAAGAGTAAAGAGGAGATTTATTTTTGTTATTTTCCAGCCTGCTGTTTTTATTTTATTTCTTCCCGGTTACCCTTGGGGTTAATTACCTCCTCTCGTTTTCCCGCCCGGCCCAGAATGCCTGGCTCCTGGTAACGAGCCTCTTTTTCTACGCCTGGGGCGAGCCCATCCTGGTGCTCCTGATGATCGCGTCCATTATGGTTAACTGGGCCCTGGGGCTTGCGGTGGACAAGGTCCGGGAGGACAAGTTCAAGGTAAAACTTATCGTTATACTCACCTGCGTCCTCAACCTTGGGGCGCTGTTCATTTTTAAGTACCTGGGCTTCGTTATCAGGAACATCAACATGGTTGCCGGTACGCGGCTTATCGACTTTGCCGGTTTCGCCCTGCCTCTGGGCATCTCATTTTATACCTTCCAGTCTATGTCCTATGTCATCGACGTCCTGCGCAAGGACGCAAAGGTGGAAAAAAACCCCTTTTACGTGGGCCTTTACGTGGCCTTTTTCCCCCAGCTCGTAGCGGGCCCTATAGTCCGCTACACGGACATAGCGGAACAGATACGGCACCGGAAATTCGAGGCCGGTGTTTTTTTTGAAGGCTGCTGCCAGTTCATTTCCGGCATGGGGAAAAAGGTGCTCCTGTCCAACGCCATGGCTATCGTGGCGGATCGGATCTTCAACCTGTCCGTGCTGGGCCACCATGTAGTCAACATCCCCGCGTCCCTGGCCTGGGTGGGGCTTGTTGCGTATACGCTGCAAATATTCTTCGACTTTTCAGGCTATTCGGAAATGGCCATCGGCTTGGGCCGCATGTTCGGCTTTGAATTCCTCGAAAACTTCAATTATCCCTATATTTCCCAGTCTGTAGGGGAATTCTGGCGGCGCTGGCATATATCCCTGAGTACATGGTTCAAGGAATACGTATACATCCCCCTCGGGGGCTCCAGGGTGTCCAACAGCGACCGCATGGTGTTCAACACCTTTGTAGTCTGGTTCCTCACCGGCGTCTGGCACGGTGCGGAATGGACCTTTATCATCTGGGGGCTCTGGAATCTGATTTTTCTCCTCATGGAACGGCTCATCAAATGGGACGAACGGCGCATCCCCAGGGTGCTGCGGCATGTCTACCTTATGCTGGTGGTCATGCTGGGCTGGCTCTTTTTCCGTACCATAGATTTTTACCAGGCAGCCCAGTACATGCTCAATCTCTTCGGGATGAACAACAACGGCTTCAAAAGCGACATGGCCCTTATGTTCATCAGGGAATACTGGGTTTTCTTTGTCTTCGCCATACTGTTCAGCACCCCGGCGGCGAAGAATTTCGGCAAGCTTATGAAAGGGGAGTTAATGGGCATCTGGGGGGATATTTACAGCTTCCTTATGCCTCTGGGGTACATCATGGTCTTTATGATCTGCATTACCTTTCTGGCTAAGGGCAACTACAACCCCTTTATCTATTTCAACTTTTAGGAACCAGGAGCAGGAGAGATGTTTTGAGAAACTATGACATAGGGCGCAGGCAGATAGGCGTGGTTTTTCTTGCCCTGCTTTTTTCGTTTTCCATCTTGAACGCCGTACTCCAGTGGAACGGCATGAAAGGCGGCTTTGTGTGGATACTGGAAAACACCGAGGACCTCTCCAAGCTCCAGGCGAGTTTCGCCAATTTTGAAAATTTTATCTCCCAGAACATTATCGGGAGGGAGAAATTTGTCGAGTTTTACGCTTATATGCAGAAGCTCATGGGCAAGCAGGAGATGGACAACTTCTACCTTATTCGGGACCAACGCGGGCAGATGGTCTACGGCGCTTTTGACCCCGAGGATATGGTAGGTATAGGGGTGCAGGAATCGGCCCGGCGGCTGAGGCGCATGCAGTTGGCTGTCGAGCGCTTTGGGACAAAGGTGTTTTTCGTGAATCCCCCGGCTCTGCATATCCGGGACAAACGGCAGTACCCTCTGGGGCTGCCTCCCCAGGATGTCAACCACCGGCAGGACTCCTTCCTTTACTGGCTGTCCCGTTACGGCGTCGATTCCCTCGATCTCCGGGAAAGCCTTGGGGAACACGATCTTCCGGCAGACCGCTATTTTTTCAATACCGACCACCATTGGCGCATCAGCACCGCCTTTACCGCCTTTGGGGACATCATTACCTGGCTTAACCGGCAGTACGGCGCCAACCTGGATCCCGAAGGCTATGTGCGGGACATACGGAACTATAACGTCAAGGTCTACGAGAACGCATCTCTGGGCTCCATGGGGCGGCGGACCGGGGTTGTCTATTCCGGGCTGGACGATTTTGAAGTCATTTGGCCCAAATTTGATCTGATGACCAACTTTACCTATATAGGCCGCTTTACCGAGCCTGAACGCATGACCGTGAAAACCGGGCCTTTCTCCCAGTCCCTTATCTACCTCGATGTGCTCCAGACCGAAAAACCCTACCAGACGGACTTTTACTCCGTCTACCACAGCGGCATCAAGAGCCACGAGATGATAATCAACCACAACAACCCGGAGGCCCCGAGGCTTTTGATGATCCGGGACAGCTTTAGCCTGCCTCTTGGGGTTTTTATGGCCCCTCTGTTCAGCGAGATCCACATGATGTGGCCTGTTTCCGGCGAGATCCGCCTTGACGTCGAAAAATACTTGCAAGAAAACGTCTTTGATTATATTATGGTGGAGTTATCCGAGACTGGTTTGTACGTTAATAACTTTTATTTTTTCAGCGAATCCATGCCGTACGAAGAGGAGTGGGAATCATCCCAGGGTATTCTGCCTCCTCCAAAGGTGAACCCCTAGTAAGGAGAAGGAATGAAACGGAGAGCCCTTTTTTTTGTCGTAACCTTGTTGTTCACCGGCGTTGTTTTTGGCCAGGAGCGCGACGAAGTAATGGAAATAGCCCTTACCCAGGGGTACAACAACGGATACGAGCAGGCGTACAGCGAATTTTTCGGCCCCGGCTATGAACCGATGCTGGGAGCGGCCCTGGCCGAAGCCGGTTATGACCTACAATTGCAGGAAACAATCGCGGAATACAACGAACAGCGCGCCGGCCAGCCTGCGCCGCCGTCTTATGACGAATATTTACAGCAAGCCTATGATTACGGCTTTGACGCCGGGCGCGGCGCGGGGTTGGAGTACGCCGCTGTCCAGCCGCCGCTTCCCGAAGAGGCGGTTCAGGCCGCGGCGGTTGAAGGCTCCCAGGGTTCCGGTTCAGAACAGGGCTATGATCCCGCTGCGGGCCAGGGTCCCCAGGAGGGCCCTGTTGTTCAGGCTTCTCTGGGCGGCCCGGTATACAACCCCGGTATTATTATTAGCAGTTCCGGTTCCGTCTCTTTTGAGCCCCTTCAGATAAAGATTCCCAAAGAAGGGGATACGGAATACTACGCCGGTTCAGGGGTCCAGTGGGGCGACGGGATGGAACTGGGCCTCTCTTTTTCCATTTTTGATTTAGAAGAGCGCTACGGCGGGCAGATAAGCCTTTCCAAGGAATACGGCGACGCCGCGGCGTCGTCGGGCGTCCCGTCGCTCCTGCGTGAGAATACGTCGGTGTGGATAAGGCCCTTCAAGTGGATCCGCCTTGAAGTAGGCAGTTTCCAGCGGGGTATTTTCGACAGCCCCATAGGAGGGGGCGAATTCTTTACCTACATGGGCCCTGTGGAGGAAAACGCGAACAATGTTTTCCAGAATTTCAGGGGCGTACAGGGAAGCGGTGTCCTCGTAAACCTGTACCCTATTCC
>JAISZE010000023.1 GCA_031269405.1 Treponema sp.
CTACGAGTCATCCGTAGCATGCTCCGAGCCTTCCAGCGCATGCTACGAGCCTTCCGTAGCATGCTCCGAGCCGCTCAGCGCATGCTACGAGCCATCTAGCGCATGCTCCGAGCCGCTCAGCGCATGCTACGAGTCATCTAGCGCATGCTCCGAGCCATCCGTAGCATGCTCCGAGCCTTCCAGCGCATGCTACGAGTCATCTAGCGCATGCTCCGAGCCGTCCAGCGCATGCTACGAGCCGTCCAGCGCATGCTACGAGCCGCAGGGAGCATGCTTATAACCCTCAGAAACCAGCGGTAAACCGCCGGGCCGGAAGGCCGGGTTTAGGCAGCTAACCCCTGCTTATTATCAACACCGGAACCCGGCGGCGCATCATCTACTACAAGGACGAAAAGAGCGGGCGACGGGGCAGACCCAAGGGCGTCCACGGCATCGAGGTTAAATGGGCTGTCCTGGACCGCCTCCCGGAGAGCATCGCCGGGCCGGCCAATTCCGCCTTCGACGCCAACCCGCCCTGGACATTGAGCTTTGACCAGAAAGACCGGGACAAGCGCATCTACATGACCGGCAGTTGGGAAATCGAGCGGGAAGGGGGCCCCCACGGCGCGATTGTGGAAGCGGTAATCCCCTAGGTTCAGGATAAACGCATAGAAATTTTTAACCACGGACCAGGCAGACGGACAAGGACGAAGACGAAGAAGAATAGCAACCGCGACAGCGCAGAAGGCGAAAAAGGAGGAATACCGCTCTGTTACCGGCAATACAATTCTGATTCATCTTCCTGGCTTATCCTTCTTCGCCTTATCCGCCTTAGTACATATTATTCTTTTTCTTTTGTCCGTTCTGTCCGCGATGGTCCGTGGTTTTTCCTCCGTACATTGCATACTTATACATTTTTACCTATACTCCTTATCCAGGAGAGCGGAAGCGTTCATGATCGTGATGAAGTTCGGGGGGAGTTCCGTGGCCAATGCGGAGCGTATCCGCCATGTAGCCGGCATTGTAAAGACACAGCTTGAGCGGAAACCTGTACTGGTGCTTTCCGCCATGGGGGATACTACGGATTATCTTCTGGAAGCGGCTGAGGATGCTTACAAACAGGGAATCGTTTCCGTCAGCCGGATCGAAGAGCTGCATCTTGCTGCGGTGAAGGATCTCGGAGTTCCGGATCAGGCGCAGCAGGATATAAAGCCCCTCATAAAGGAGCTGCGGAGCCTCCTTTCGGGGATTTCCCTCATCAGAGAGCTTACCCCCCGGACCAGGGACTATCTGGTGTCCTTTGGCGAGCGCCTTTCGGTGCGTATCGCGGCGGCTTATTTCAACGCTGAGGGCATTAACGCCAGGGCTTTTGACGCCTGGGATCTGGGTTTTGTCTCGGATTCCGGCTACACCGCCGCTGAACTCGTAAAGGAATGTTGGGATCTGATTCCCGACAAGATACTCCCTCTTATTGAAAGCGGGATCCTGCCGGTAGTAACGGGCTTTATCGCAAAGGATGTAAACAACAACATCACCACCCTGGGCCGGGGGGGGTCGGACCTTTCGGCCACAATGATCGCCGCAGCCTGCAAAGCCGAAGAAGCCCAGGTCTGGAAGGATGTGGACGGCATACTCACCGCAGACCCCCGGCTGGTGCCTGGGGCGAAACCGGTAGAGATGGTTACCTACGAGGCCGCCGCGGAACTGGCCTACTTCGGCGCCCAGGTTCTCCACCCCCGGGCTATGCAGCCCTGCATGAAAACCGGGACCCCGGTACTGGTCAAGAACTCTTACAACCCTGCGGCTCCGGGAACCAGGATCGTTTCGGCGCTGGAAAAGAAAATAAACCCTATCCAGGCCCTCACGTCCAGAAAGAACGTTACCCTGGTGGATATTGTCTCTACCCGTATGCTGGGCCAGCACGGTTTCCTGGCCGAGGTTTTTTCCTGCTTCGCCAGGCACAGCCTTTCGGTGGACATGGTAGCCACCAGCGAGGTGTCCCTCTCCCTCACTCTGGACGCGGTTCATGATCTCACTGCACTGCAAAAGGATCTTTCCCGCATTGCCAGCGTGGAGATAAAAACCGGTAAGGCTATTGTTACCATCATCGGCAACGTGCGCCGCTCTTCTGAGATCCTGGCCCGGGCTTTCCGCACCTGCGAGCTCCTGGGCGTGCCGGTGCAGATGGTCTCCCAGGGGGCAAGCAAAGTGAACATCAGCTTTATCGTTGACGACAGCGAAGCCGCGGAGGTGCTGAAAGCCCTGCACGGGGACTTTTTTGAAATAGAGGTACAGTAATGAACGCAGCGCTTATTGGATACGGGAAAATGGGCAGGCTCCTTGAGAGGATGCTTCAGGAGAAGGGCCACAGGGTTCTGGCAGTGGCGGATCCCTTTGCGGCGGGGGAAAAGACCGCCCTGGGGGTCCCGGTGCTCAAGAGCGCCGGGGGGCTTGCGGGGTTCCCGCCGGGGACTTTTGACGCTGCTATTGAGTTCACCAGGCCCGACGCCGCGGCGGCCAATATCACGGCCCTGGCGGAACTGAAAATTCCGGTAGTAACAGGAACTACAGGCTGGTATGACAGGCTGCCGGAGATAACCGGAAAGGTGAACGCCGCGGGTTCCGCCCTGTTCTGGGCGCCCAACTTTTCCCTTGGGATGAACCTCTTTTACCGCCTTGCCGCGTATGCCGCACGCCTCTTCGATCCCTTCCCTGAGTACGACGCAGGGGGCTTTGAATGTCATCACAACAAAAAGGCCGACAGCCCTTCAGGGACCGCGAAGATCCTGGCTAAAGCGGTGCTGTCCAACATGACCCGGAAAACTAAAGCGGTCTACGAGATGCTGGATCGCCCTCCTCTGGCGGATGAATTCCACTACGCCAGCCTTAGGGTCGGTTCCGTTCCGGGGACCCATTCCATTATCTTCGATTCCCCTGCGGACGCTGTGGAGATCACCCACACGGTGCGGAACCGCGAGGGTCTCGCGGCAGGGGCCGTTACTGCCGCCGAATGGCTCGTGTCCAAACCCCGGTCCGGGATCTTTACTATGGACGAGATGCTGGCGGATATGTTAGCCTAATCGCCTGAAGGGAGATTGTTTAATGAAGGAACTGAAAGGCGCGTTTACCGCCCTCATTACCCCTATGAAGGATTCAGGCGGTGTGGACTATGACGGTTTCCGCAGGCTTATCGATTTTCAGCTTGAAGAAGGCATCGACGGCCTGGTCCCTCTGGGTACTACCGGGGAGACTCCCACTCTGGAAGAGGATGAGGAAGAGAAGCTCATACAAATCGCCGTAAAAGCGGCTGGGGGGGGGGTTCCGGTGATCATCGGGGCCGGGTCCAACGATACCCGGCACATGGTTCTTTACACCCGGCGGGCCAAAGATCTGGGGGCAGACGCCGCCTTGGTGGTAACTCCCTATTACAACAAGCCCAACGACTCGGGGCTCCTACGCCACTTTGAAGCCGCAGCGGCAGAGGGTCTTCCGATTGTGGTGTACAACATCGCCTCCCGGACAGGGCGGAACATCCCCACCCCTCTTATGGCGAAAATCGCCCAAATCCCCGGTATCGCCGGCGTCAAGGAATCCTCCGGCGACCTGGGCCAGATGGGGGACGTAATCCGGGAAATTGCCCTGCCCCGGCGGCAGGCGGGAAATCCCTTCGCGGTCCTTTCCGGGGACGACGCCTTTACCCTGCCGCTCATCGCCCTGGGTGGGGGGGGGGGGGTTTCGGTCATTTCAAACTTGGTTCCCCGGCGGGTCAAAGCCCTTACAAAAGCCTGCCTGGAAGGCGGTTTCGAGGAAGCGCGGCGCATCCACTTTGAACTTCTGCCCCTCATGAAGGCGGCCTTTGTGGAAACAAACCCGGCGCCTATCAAGGCGGCCATGACCTGGGCCGGCCTCCCCGGCGGCCCCGCCAGGCTGCCCCTGGGCCCCCTGGCGCCGGCCAGCGAAGCCGTCCTCAAGGCCGCCCTGGATGGGCTGGGAATAAAAATCCAGCCGGCGCCGCGTTGAGCTAAGGAACTTTTGAGAACGCAGTGAAATCCACAGGGCGGAATCTGTCGTGTATGGCTAGTTAGTGTCTGTCCACAAAGTCGGTTACTTTGCGGACAGACCGCGGACTTTAGTCCGATGCATTTGCTCCCGTTTTGTACCAAAACGGTGCGCAAAATGCCTATTTCAAGGTAGTCTGTCCATAATGTGTCTACATTATGGACAGACTCTAGTTAGGTGCAATTTGGGCTGAATTTTTTTGTAAAATATAAAAACCTTGCTAAAAAATAAAACTTGCCGATAATAAATGATATAAAGGATAAATATATGAACATAAATTGGCTGTTGGATAATTCTGAAACTCCCATTAAATATATTTTAACAAAGGAAAAAATGTATATAGAAAAATTTCTGGAAAATTATGAGGTCCAATATTGGCTTTCACAATTAAGACCCAGATGGGAAAATACCGATCTTGGAGAAATACACGGCAGCCATGATTACCGTATGGAAAATATATTATGAAAATGTTTTATATTAGGATTATCTAAAACAATTCCTATTTTTTCACAGTATTTATCATTTATTATGCCCCACCATCCGTGGCGGGGGAAATGACTTGACAAAATATAATAGTAATAATAATATTTAGGCAAGAAATATATTCTTATGACATATAGAGTTATATTCTTGGAGGAATAAATGAAAAACAAAAAAATAAATTT
>JAISZE010000038.1 GCA_031269405.1 Treponema sp.
CGCCGGAAGAAGCGGCGTCGATACTGGAGTACTGCCGGGACCGGATGGAGGCGGGCTACCGGGTATTATGCTGGCAGATGGTGGATGCGGACATAGCGGCGGTAAGCCCCGGGACGGTGTATAACGTGCTTAAACGGGGCGGATTGACCAAAAAATGGGCGGAAATGAGGGAAGAGGCGAAAAAAGGCTTCCAGCAGCCTACCGCGATACACCAGCAATGGCACACGGATTTTTTATACATCAAGATATGCGGGAACTTTTATTATTACCTGCGCGTTGGGAAGCAAAAATCGTGCCTTTGAAGCGAGAGTTAATCCGTCCAAACCAGGCATACTAATATCACACAGTATGATATCAGGCCTTCCGTCTTCTTCAATATATTCGAGAACCGATTCACCATCGGCGAAATCCTTCAAAACCCTTATAGGTAATCCGCTTTTTTGGAGTTTGCTTATTAAACCTTTCCTGACCCACTCCTCATCATCGACTATCACGATTTCAAAACTTTCATCAACCATGATAGTATTTAGGATACCCTCCTGTTTCCATTTTGTCAAATTGTTTCAGAAATCAATGGCTAATACTTCATGATCCAAGAATGACGGGATATGTGCTATAAGTTTTCTCCCTTCAAGTTTATAAGGGATTTCATTTCCTGTGGAAAGAAGTCTTACTTTTTCCGGATACAGCCCTTCCGGCAGCATAAGGCTAAGCTCCTGGGGAAAGGAGGGCAGGAGTTCCCGTACCGGTCCCTCCATGCACATGGGGTTGGTCATGTTGATAAAATGAACGGTGAGAGATTTTTCCTGTTTCCAGACCGCCACATCGAAGACCCCAGGCCCTTTCAGCGTAAGAAGCCGTTCCTCCTGAGTAACCCAGTCCACCGTATTGATGAAAAGCCGCAGGTGGTCCAGGATCAGTAAGTTCCAGAATGTAGCATCAATATCCCAGGGGAAGTAGGCTGCCCGGCCTAAACCGTAGGAGCGGAGATAGAGTTCGGCGATCCCCGTATGATCCTGCCGGGGATAGACTTCCTCCATGGGAAGGTCCGGGTAGGCGGGGATCAAGGTAATGGGTTTGACCGGAAAAGGAGTATTTTCTTTTACTGGCAGCCGGGCGTTGCCGTTGACGATCCGTTCCGTGTCATGGAAACCAGCCAACACCGGATGCCCAGTATCCATTTCAAGCCGGAGGTAGGAATTCTTCATCGGCCCTTCCACGAGGCCCGCCACATCCACCCCAAAGAGCTCAGAAAGGCCGAAGTTGGACCGTTTGCTGCCCTGTTCGTCGTAGAGGGAGCTTTCAAAAGTGGCGATGAGACCGCCTCCGGCCTTCACAAAGGCCTTGAGGCCCTCGCACTGAGTCTCGGAAAGGCAGGCGATATTGGGGAGGATCAGGGTTTTGTAGGTAGAAAGGTAGGCCGCATCTCCCAGATAGCTTTCGTGAACCATCTCAAAGGGGATACGGCTCTCCGTCAGGGCCTGGTAGATCCCATTAATGGGGTTCCCTGCCTTTTCGCCGGCGTTTTCCCCGCCGTAGAATTTTCCCGTGGTCTGGGAAAACACCAAAGCCACCCGGGCCAAGTTAGCGGTATTCCGCAAGTAGGGTTCCCAATCGGCATAACGGTTATACAGTTCCTTTACCGTACTCATCCAGCGGTGATCGTATATCTTCCCGTGGAACTTGGTGAACCAGATCCGGAGACCCTGGGCAACACCCTCGGACACAAAGAGCCTGAGTTCCTCGCTCCCCTGGACAGAATCCTTCCACCGGTGGGCATCTTCGAAGCCCATGTGGAAAATGCCGCCGATAGGTTTATTTCCCATGACTGCCCGGAATTCCTTGCCATTCTGACCGTTTGACCAGAGAGGCATGTGCCGGGGCCGGGACTGCCGGTCGGCAAAGAGGATATCCGAATAATCCCCCAACCAGCGCATATCAAGGCCACTCAGGGCTCCGCCACCGGAATTGGGAATGAACCGGGCATAGGGATTTATCGTTTTAATTTCCTTGTCCCAGAGCCGGCAAAGCTCGAAAAGCCGTTCCTGTAGAAAGTCGATGTAGGCTTTATACGAAGGGTCGGAGAGCTTCAGTTCTCGGGGTAGTTCCATACCAGTTTTTTCCCGAAACATCTTCCGGCAGTTATCGCAGCAGCAGAGCCCCGATCCAGCCCAGCGGTTGGCGAATATGCCATCCACCCCATAGGCCGTCATAATTTCCTTGTTCACCTGGGACATAAACTCAAAGTTGTAGGAACCCAGCGCACAGGTTACCCAAGTACCGGGCATCGACCAATGGGGCCGGGGAGCGCCGCCGGCGGTAGTGAATATCCATTCGGGATGGGCCTCTTTTTGTTCGTTATGGACTGCATGAGGATCGGTACGTACCAGAACGGCCAGCCCCATTTTTCGGCAATTTTCCACCAGGTAACCGAAAACATCATTAGTATCGCTAACCCCGGGGCTTACGTACTGCAGGGGAATTTTGGAAGGGTGGTAAGCGATGTAGCCTCCGGTACTGATCACCGCACCTTGGGCCTTAATCTCCTTGAAATAGGCAAGCCAGCGATCCGGATCGAAGGTAGCCGGATCATCGTCGGTCAGGGTAAGCTGAGCCCACCGCATGGGCTTGTCAAACCACCTGGGTGTGGTATAACCGGTAAACTGAAACATAGCAACTCCTTTGAAAGGGTATATTGTTCTTACAAGGTGGTTGCACTCGGGGTTTAATACCTGTTTTAACCGCCCCAAGGTTCCCCCGCCGAAAGGCGGGCCCTTGGATATTAAACCCCTCGGCACGAATAAAAATTATAAGCCTTAATTTTTCCATGCGCAAGGATGAAAAGTTTTGGAAATTTGTATACTATTCTTAATACTCTTAAATACCGCTTTTTGGGTGATCAGCGTGGTTAGAGTTATTCCCTTGTCATGCTTTGTAGATTGTCGCTAAATTCCGTATACTATATGCAGGTGTTCCGATGTCGCTTCTGGCTGACTTGCATAATCATTCCTGTCTTTCTCCCTGCGGGTCTCTGGATCTTTCTCCAGGGGCGCTGGCGGAATTAGCGGCCGCCAGGGGGGTGAAGGTTCTGGCCCTGACGGATCATAATTCGAGCCTTAACTGCCCGGCCTTTGCGAAACATTGCCGGCGGCTGGGGATAGTCCCTATCTTTGGTATGGAGGCTACTACTCAGGAGGAAATCCATATACTCTGCCTCTTTACGAGCCTCAAAGCCAGTCTGGCCTTTAGCGGCTATGCCTACAGCCTGCTTCTCCCCTTTCCCAATGATCCGGAAAAAACAGGGGATCAGGTTTATGTAGACGAGGAGGACAATATTGAGGGGGAAGTTGAGTATTACCTCGTGAACCCCCTGGATCTTACGGTGGATGCCATGGGCCCTAAAGTCGCGGAATATGGCGGCATTGTCATTCCCGCCCATGTGGACCGGCCGGCCTTTTCCATGACCAGCCAATTGGGGGTCGTCGTGGACGGGCCCTGGGCTGCGGTAGAATGTACACGTCTGCCGCCGTTTTTTAACAAGGCGCCGCTGGATACCCTGGGTTATCCCCTGATCACCTCTTCCGACGCCCACTACCCGGAGCATGTGGCCCGCCGCCCCTTTAAGCTGGATATTTCCATGGAAGAGCTTATCCCTCATGGACCTGAGGCTGAGGCGGATATGGAGGTCCTTAAGCAGACCCTGGCAAAGCGGCCGAAAGTCTAAAAGGAAGCGCATGAATGTCTGACCCCCTTACCGCCCGGACGCTTGACGAGTAGAAAAAACTATCCCTACAATTAAATATGCAGTTTGAACTCACCGAAGCCCTGATTGAGGATATTCTTTTTTCCATGGAAGATCAGGTGGGTGATTTTTATCTTGATACCCTTAAGGGGGTTGTAGCCGGCGGGGAAGACTTTGAGGACGAAGATCCCGATTCGGATATAGAGGGCCGCTATATTTCCCTTCCCGAGTGGGATTCTTCAAGCGGCTTCCGGCTTATGGAACGCTTTGCGGCAGGCTGTAGGAATCCCCTTATCCGGGAGGAGCTTTCTTCCGCCCTGAACCGGGGCAAGGGGGTTTTCCGGGCTTTTAAGGATGTCCTTACCCGGCGTCCGGAAGCCGAGAAACTTTGGTTTGCGTATAAAGAACGGGAAATGCAGTACGAGATCATCCGCTGGTACAACGCCCTCAGGGAAGAGTGGGGGCTCGAAAAGATCGGCCTTGAGCCGGAAGAAACAGGAGATCTCATACTGGAAGACTTCCGCTTCCGGGAGTTGACGACAGAGGACATACCCAGGATAAAAGAGCTTCATGCGCTCTGCCTTGTGGAAAACCGGGACTGGATGCGTGAAAACGGGATTTTCGTGGAAGAACCCGGCGGGGAAGAACCTGCCGGTGGAGAGGCGGGCCGCACGGCATTGGCGGCTGAATCCGGGAGCGGCGAGTTTTCCGGCTATGTCCTGGCAATCCGTGAGGGAAGCGTCCTCCGCATCCGGGCCCTGGAGGTAAAACCCGAATACCGGGGCATGGGGATAGGCGAGGCCCTCCTCATCAGGCTGCTTGAAAAAACAGAGGATAACCAGGTTTCCCAGGCTCTTTTCGACCTTCCCGCCAACGCCGAAGGTTTTTCGCGGGTCCTTGACCGTGAAGGCTTTAAGCCCTATATGACGCGGTACAGTCTCAGGCTTAGAGACCGGTGTGGTTAAATTCCGATCTTGCCAAGGCCCTTTATTAGCGGCTATCATCATCCTAGGGAAGCAATGAAGCGCACCGTTACCTGCGGAGACCTGCGGAAGCAGGACACGGGCAAAAAGATCATCCTCAACGGCTGGGTCCACCGGAAGCGGGACCACGGGGGGATTTCTTTTATCAATCTGAGGGATCGTTACGGGATTACCCAGGTTGTGATCGACGCCGATGCCCCGGCGGAACTGGCGGGGCTTGCCGCGGGTCTGCACAACGAATACTGTCTGGCCGTGGAAGGCACGGTGCGGCCCCGCCCCGGCGCTATGATTAACCCCGACATGGCAACCGGCGAAATCGAAGTGGCGGCGGAAAAGATAGTGGTTCTAAGCCGCTCGGAGACCCCGCCGTTCCAGATTGACGCCGAAGCCGAGCCCAGAGAGGAATTGCGCCTCAAATACCGCTATCTTGATTTGCGCTCCCAGGCCATGCAGCGCCGTATACGCCTGCGCAGCGAGGTGAGCTTTGCGGTGCGGGAGTATATGACGGCCCAGGGGTTCTACGAGATCGAAACCCCGACCTTTATACGGTCCACGCCCGAAGGGGCCCGGGACTATCTGGTGCCCTCCCGGCTCTATCCGGGGAAATTCTACGCCCTGCCCCAGTCGCCTCAGCTCTACAAGCAGATACTCATGGTCGCGGGGTTCGACAAGTATTTCCAGATTGCCCGCTGTTACCGCGACGAAGACGCCCGTGGGGACAGGCAGCCTGAGTTCACTCAGATTGATATCGAGATGTCTTTCGTGGGCCGCGACGACGTGCTGGCCCTCTGCGAAGGGCTCATGGGCTATGTGTTCAAAAAAACCCTGAACCAGGTT